>NZ_JBELMH010000001.1:0-51556 GCF_042096055.1 Citreimonas sp.
GTGACGAGAATGCGCATGGAACCCCCTGTCGGTTGCCGCCTCAATAGGCCAAGCCCGCGGTCCGGGCAAGGCGACCGGGCAGCGCTTTTCGCGGGTCCGGACTAACCCCAAGGGTGTCGTCGGGGCTGGGCGGTGCTGCCTGCAGCGTCGCCGTCAATTGCGACTTCGTTGATGGCAGGAGCACGACGGTTCCGGGACCGACCTCTCTACAGGGGCAGGACGAGCGTGTGTCGCGTGCCCGAGGCGCCGCTGCTGACGTCCATCCTGCCGTCGAGCTGCGTCGTGAACGCCTGTGTCAGCTTCTGGCCCAAGCCGGAATCCACGCGCGCGTTCGGGTCGATCCCCGGCCCGTCGTCCCAGACGGACACGATCATCTCCTGCCCCTCGACCGACAGGCGCAGGCCAAGCTGACCTTCCGACCGGCCCTGGTAGGCGTATTTGAGGCTGTTCGTGACCAGTTCGCTCACGATCAGGCCGAGCGGCACGGCAATCCGGTTCGACAGCCGAGCGTCCGGGATGTCGAAGTCGACCGAAAGCGTTTCGGCGTGGCTGGAGGACGCGACGACGTTCTCGACGAGGGCGGTCAGGTACGACTGTGCCGCCACCGTATCGACCGAGCGGGCCTTCGACAGGCTGCGGTAGAGGCTGGCGATGGCGTCGATCCGCGACCGCATCCGCGCGAACGCGGCCTGGCAGGCTTCATCCGTCAGGTGACGCGCCTCCAGCGCAATGACGCTGCCGATCATCGCCAGGCTGTTCATGACCCGGTGGTTGAGCTCTTCGAGAAGCCGGTCGGCCTGCTCGAGCGCGGCCTCGCGCTCCTCGTCCATGTGGCGCTGCCAGGTGACGTCCTGCATCGCGAGCAGCAGCATGTGCGTGTGGTTGCCCTCGCGGAAGACCTTGCGCGCGTTGAGCAGGATGATCCGCTCGCCGATGTCGGGAAAGGTGTGGCGCACCTCGAAATCGGCCACCACGGTGTTGCGCGGCACCACGTCGGTCAGAAGGTCGAGCAGGGCCGGAATCGCCCATTGCCCGTTGCCGAGGTCGTCCAGCCGGCGCCCGATCGTCGCGCCCGGATCGACCTGGAACGTGGAGTAGAAGGACCGACTGGCCGACACGACGGTCAGTTTGTCGTCCAGCACCAGAAGCGGTTCGCGCAGCGTGTCGACGATGCCGACCGACAGCAGGCGTTCGCGCTCGAGCGCGGTCGCGGCGTCGCTTTCGGCTGTCACGTCCTCGATGGCGAGCAGGATGCGCCGCGACCCGTTTCCCGGGCGCACGGTCTTGCGCGCGTTGAGGCGCATAACGCGGCGGCCGATCTGCTCGAACACGTGGTCGACCTCGAAGTCCTCGACCTCGGCGCCGCCGGACACGATCCTGCCGAGTTCGTCGAGCAGGGCGGGAATGTTCCACTGGCCGTTGCCCAGCGACGCGAGCTTGCATCCCACGGTGGTGCCCGGCTCGACCCCGAAGGTCCGCAGGAAGCGCTCGCTGGCATATTCCACCACCAGATCCTCGGTCAGGACCAGCAGGCTTTCGCGCAAGCTGGCCACGATTTCGGCCGGGTCGATCTGGCGTAGCAAGGCAACGTTGATGGCGGATCCTCCTGAACAGGCGAATCCAATGGTGGTGCCCGAACCTCATTTAGCATACATACTCCGGGCTTAGGTTCAAAACGGGTTTGCGGAACGGCGCCGACCGTCGGTCCCGCCTGGACCGCGTCTTTCATAGCGCGTCGACGATCTCGGTGTGCACAGCGCGTACCTGCCGCAGGGCGGGCAGCCGTCACAACCGGGGTTTAGCCATGCACGACGCCAGCAGGATCGATCCGGGCGCGATCTTTCACGACGCACCCACCGCTCAGCTCGTGTTCCTGCCGGATCTGCGGATCGTGGCGGCGAACCGGCGCTATTGCGCCCTGCTTGGCCGCCTGCCCGAGGATCTGATCGGCTTTCATGTCTTCGAAGCCTTTCCGGCCAATCCCGACGACCCGGACGCGGATGCCGAGGCGGAATTGCAGGCCTCCGCGGACGCGGTGGTGGCGACGGGCCGGTCGCAGGAGATGCCGCTGCGCCAGCACGACGTGCGCGAGGCCGACGGCCGCTACGAGACGCGGTACTGGCGCATCCTGAACTCGCCGGTCTTCGCCGACCCGGCCGCGCCGGACCGGGTGACGCACGTGATCCACACGGCCGAGGACGTGACGCGGGCCGTGCTGGGCGACCGCGCCGAGGCCGCCAAGCGGCGCGCCGCGATGCGCGGGGCGGATCTGAGCTATTTCGAGTTCGACCCCGAGGCCCGGACGCTGGTTCGTTCGCCGCAACTCGACGCCATGTTCGGGTTCGCGCCGAACGAGACCGGCGCGGCCGTGCAGCCCTTCAACGACCGCATCCACGCGGACGACATCGGGCAGGCGATGAGCGAGCTGGAGCGCGTGGCGCGCACGGTCGGGTCGGACCTGCATCTCGACTTTCGCGTCACGCTGCCCGGCGGGGCGGTGCGGTGGCTGATCGGACGCGGCGAGTCGGTGCGCGATCCGGAAACGCGCGACGTCCGGGTCGTCGGAATCGTGATCGACGTGACCACCATCCGCGAGAACGAGGTCGAGCTGCGCGACGCACTCGAGGCGCGCGACCTGCTGATCGCCGAGGTGAACCACCGGGTGAAGAACTCGCTGCAGATGGTGACCAGCATCCTGAACCTCGAGGCCGCTGGGTCCCGCAACGAGGACGCGCGCGCCTCGCTCAGGGCGGCGACGGCGCGGGTGAACGCCGTGGCGGCGATCCACGCCTCGCTCTACGAGGATTCCGAGGTCAGCTCGGTCCAGATCGATCGCTATCTCGAACGGCTGAGCGAGCATCTGCGCGGCTCGCTCTCGCGCGAGGGGCGGGTCGTGCGCATCGCCCTCGACGTGCAGCCGGTGCGGCTGAGGACCGACAAGGCCGTCACGCTGTCGCTCGCCGTCAACGAGTTGGTCACCAATTCGTTCAAACATGCCTGCTGGTACGCGGGCGAGGGCACCGTCCGCGTGAGCCTGAGTCGGCACGGCGGCGACATGATCGCGCTGGATGTCTCGGATGATGGAACGGGGCAGAGCGCGGAACGTTCAGAGGGCACCAGTTCATCGTCGGGTCTTGGACAGCGCCTGATCGCGGGCATGGCGTCGCAATTGGGCGGAACGCTCGAGGAAGACAGGACGAATGGCTGGCGGACGCGAATCCTATTTCCCGAATGATGAGCCGGGCACGCTGCGCGTGCTCATCATCGAGGACAACATCTTCATCGCGCTCGACCTGGAATTGCAGATCACCGGGATGGGGCACGCGGCCGTAGGCATCGCCGCAACCGAAAACGCCGCGATCGAGATGGCGCGCGACACCGCGCCCGACGTCGCCATCGTCGACCTGCAGCTGGCCGACGGCAGCCGCGGACAGGACGCGGCGCTGGTGCTTCGCGAGGAGATGCAGGTCCCGTCCATCATCGTGAGCGGCAGCCTGCACCAGGTGACCGACGCGGAACGGTCCGCGATCCGCCCGCTGGCGATGCTTCACAAACCCCTGCTGCCAAACGAGTTGCGGCGCGTTCTCGAGACGCGGTTCGCGACGTGCCGCGAGTGACGCGACCCACGTCACCGTCAGAAGCTCAGGCCAGGTCCAGCGCGTCCAGGATGGCCCGCGCCTCGTCGGGGGCGGGGATCAGCGTGGCGCGGTCCTCGCCGGGGTAGAAGCGCGCGCGGGTCGCGGTGGACATCGGGCGCGGCTGCACGATGTCGACGCGCGGGCCGGTCTTGCCGGTCTCGGCCTGCCAGGATCGTGCCAGCGCGGTCTGCGCGGCCTTGGTGGCGCCGTAATGGCCGAAGAACTTCTCGCCGCCGCGCGGATCGTCGAAGAACACCGCGCGCCCGGCGGTGCCCAGCAGCGGGGCCACGTAGGGGATCAGCACCGCGACCGCGTCGACGTTGGTCTTGCGCGACTTTTCCCAGTCCTTGGGGTCGAGATGCGCCGTCGGCGTCAGCGGCGCGGCATGCACGGCGGTGTGCAGCCAAAGGCCCAGGCCGCCCCAGCGGTCGTGAATCGACCGGCACATATGCGCCATCGCGCCCGCGTCGGTGATGTCGAGCGGCGCCAGCGTGGCGCTGCCGCCCTTCGCCTTGATGCGGTCGTCGAGTTCCTCGAGCGCGCCCACGGTGCGGCCGACGGCCATCACGTGCCAGGCGGGGGAAAGCGCCTCGGCCAGGGCGAAGCCCAGGCCGCGCGAGGCGCCGGTGATGAGGGCAAGCTGCGTCATGCCCGCCTCATGCGGCGCGCGCCGGCAAAGGTCAAGCCGGCGCGCGGCCGCGTCGGTGCGTCAGGCGCGGGCGGCGAGCATGCGCAGCCGGTTGACGAACGGGCCGCGCGTCAGGATGACGCCGTCGCTGTCGATGCCCTCGACCACGTCCCGCTCGCCCAGCCGGTCGCCGGGGGCGACGCGCTGCACGGTGCCGTCGGGCAGGCGGATCAGGGCGCTCATCGCGTCGTCGGTGCCGACGAGGCCCAGCAGGATCGGGCCGGCGGTGTCGAGTTCGACGTGACGCGTGGCGTTCTGGTCGACGGTCTCGTTCACCGTGGGGGCAGAGCGGTACTGGGCGCGGCGCGACAGGTCGGCGGGGCGCAGGAACGGGCGGAGCGAACGCTCGAGCATGGCAGTCTCACAGGTTTTGGGGGCGGTCGCGCGGCGAAGATCGCCGCGGCGCTCTGGCAGGGCGGGCCGTGGGCCGCCGGTCGCCGGATTTCGGCGATACCGGTCAGTTAATCGATGAAGGGTTACCAGAAAAGAAAAGGGCGCCGCTGACGCAAGGTCATCGGCGCCGGACCGCCTATTCGGCGGCCTTGAGGCGGAAGCCCTTCTCGATCATGTCCGCCGGCTCGACCGGGTATTCGCCCGAGAAGCAGGCGTCGCAGTATTGCGGGCACGACGTGTTGCGGCCCTTGGCCTCGCCCACGGCGCGGTAGAGCCCGTCGAGCGAGACGAAGCGCAGAGAGTCGACGCCGAGATGCTGGCGCATCTCTTCCTCGGACATGGTGGCGGCCAGCAGCTTCTCGCGCTTGGGCGTGTCGACGCCGTAGAAGCACGGCCAGGCGGTCGGCGGCGAGGCGATGCGGAAATGCACCTCGGCTGCGCCCGCGTCGAGGATCATCTCCTTGATCTTGCGGCTGGTGGTGCCGCGCACGACCGAATCGTCGACTAGGATCACCCGCTTGCCGCGGATCAGCGCGCGGTTGACGTTCAGCTTCAGCCGGACGCCCATGTTGCGGATCTGCTCGGTCGGCTCGATGAAGGTGCGGCCCACGTACTGGTTGCGGATGATCCCCATGCCGTAGGGAATGCCCGATTCGTGCGCGTAGCCGATCGCGGCCGGCGTGCCGCTGTCGGGCACCGGGCAGACGAGATCGGCCTCGACGGGTGCCTCGCGCGCCAGTTCCACGCCGATCTGGCGGCGGGTCTCGTAGACCGAGCGGCCGCCGATGATGCTGTCTGGGCGCGAGAAGTAGACGTGTTCGAAGATGCAGAAGCGCGACGGCTGCGGGCGGAAGGGCCGCACGCTCTCGACGCCGCCGTCGGCGGTGATGACGACCATCTCGCCGGGCTCGACCTCGCGGACGTAGTCGGCGCCGATGATGTCGAGCGCGCAGGTCTCGGAGGACAGCACCCATCCGTCGCCCAGCTTGCCCAGAACCAGCGGGCGCACGCCCAGCGGGTCGCGCACGCCGATCAGCTTGGTGCGCGTCATCGCGACGACGCTGAACGCGCCCTCGACACGGCGCAGCGCGTCCTCCATCCGGGCGGGGATGTCGCGTTGCAGCGAGCGGGCCATCAGGTGGATGATGCATTCGCTGTCCGACGAGGACTGGAAGATCGAGCCGCGTTCGATCAGCTCGCGCCGCAGCGCGTCGGCGTTGGTGATGTTGCCGTTATGCGCGATCGCGGCGCCGCCCATGCTGAACTCGCCGAAGAAGGGCTGCACGTCGCGGATCTGCGTCGGTCCCTTCGAGCCGGCGGTGGAATAGCGCACGTGCCCGATGCCGATCGGGCCGGGCAGAGTCTCCATCACCGAGGCCGAGGTGAAGTTGTCGCGCACGTAGCCGAAGCGCCGGGCCGAGTTGAAGCCCAGCACGTCGTCGTGCGTGACGATGCCGCCGGCTTCCTGGCCGCGGTGCTGCAGCGCATGCAGGCCGAGGGCGACGAAGTTCGCGGCATCCGCGACGCCCACGACACCGAAGACGCCGCATTCCTCGTGCAGCGTATCGCCGTCCTCGAGGACGGAATCGTAGTCGAACGGATGGGCGGGGGGCAGGGGACGGTCGGCCAAGGGCAGCGGCTCCGATTCCAGAATGGTCCGTGCGGCCCTCATAGTGGGTCGGGCCCGGCGTGTCACGAAACTATAACGTGTTCGCCCCGCGCGGGCCGCATTCCGGCCCGTCGCTGCGTGCATGGGCGCCGGTCAGCCCGCGTCGCAGACGCCGACCAGTTCCTCGTACTGGGCGGTGATCCAGCCCAGCGCGCGTTCGGGGTTCTGGTTCTCGACCTCTTCGTTGAGCTGCGAGAAAATCGCCGCCGAGCGCGAGTCGTTGACCATCGCGATGTCCTGCGCGCTGACCACGGTGGCGTAGACGAAGAAGCCCACCGCCACCAGCAGCACGCCGCGCGCCACGCCGAACAGCAGGCCGAGGCCCTGGTCGACGCCGCCCAGCGCCGAGCGCTGGACGATCGACGAGAAGAGCGGCGTGAACAGCGACACGATCACCAGCGCCACGGTGAAGACCGCCGCGAAGGCCGCAATCACCGACAATTCGCAGCTGTCGGCGAGAAAGCCGCCGATCACCGGGATCTCGGCCATCAGGGGCTGGACCTGCGCGGCGAAGAGGAACGCGACGATCGCCGCGACGATCCAGCCCGCGATGGCCATGATCTCGCGCACGACGCCGCGCGAATAGGCCAGCAGCGCCGAGACGACGATGATCAGCGCGACCACGCCGTCGATGATCGTGAAACCTTCCATACCGCCCGAACCCTTCCGCCTTGTCCGCTAACCGGCGCCGAAGACGTCGCCGACGAAGGTCGTCAGGTCGCCCATCGGCTGCAACGCCAGACCCCCGGCATCGCCCGCCTTGCCGCCGCGCGGCAGGATCGCCGAGGAGAAACCAAGTTTTCCCGCCTCTTTCAACCGGTTTTCCATCTGCCCCACCGGACGCAGCGCGCCGGACAGCGAGATTTCACCGAAAACCACCGTCTCGGCGGGCAGGGCGGCGTCCTCGCGGGCGGAAAGCAGCGCCGCGGCGACCGCCAGATCGGCCGCCGGCTCGCTGATCTTCATGCCGCCGGCGACGTTGAGATAGACGTCGAGGCCCGCGAAAGGGATGCCGCAGCGCGATTCGAGCACCGCGAGGATCATCGCCAGCCGCCCGCCGTCCCAGCCCACGACGGACCGGCGCGCCTGGCCTGCGGGCGCGGGGGCGACCAAGGCCTGGAACTCGATCAGCACCGGGCGCGTGCCCTCGATGCCGGCGAAGACGGCCGAGCCGGGCGCCGGGCTGCCGCGTTCGGACAGGAACAGCGCCGAGGGGTTGGCGACCTGCGCGAGGCCCGCGCCGGTCATCTCGAACACGCCGATCTCGTCGGCGGGACCGAAGCGGTTCTTGACGCTGCGCAGGATGCGGAACTGGTGGCCGCGCTCGCCCTCGAAGTAAAGCACGGTGTCGACCATGTGCTCGACCACCCGCGGGCCGGCGATCTGGCCGTCCTTGGTGACGTGGCCGACCATCACGACGGCCGAGCCGCGCGTCTTGGCGAAGCGCGTCAGCTCATGCGCCGCGGCGCGCACCTGGCCCACCGAGCCCGGCGCGCTGTCCACGGTGTCGGCCCACATGGTCTGGATCGAATCGACGATCACGAGGTCGGGGCGTTCCTCGTCGAGCGTGGTGAGGATGTCGCGCAGGGCGGTCTCGGCCGCGAGCTTCACAGCCGCCTGTTCCAGCCCCAGCCGCTGGGCGCGCAGGCGCACCTGTGCGCTGGCTTCCTCGCCCGAGACGTAGATGACCTTGAGGCCGGCGTTTGCGAAGCTGGCCGCCGCCTGCAGCAGCAGCGTGGACTTGCCGATGCCCGGATCGCCGCCCACCAGGATGGCCGAGGCCGGCACCAGCCCGCCGCCCAGCACGCGGTCGAGTTCGGGCATGCCAGACGCGGTGCGCGGCGGCGGCGCCTCCTTCGAGGACAGGTCCGACAGCGGCACCGCGCGGCCGCGCGTCTTCAGCGCCTTGGCGCCGGGGCCCTGGCTGAGCGGCTTTTCCTCGTGGATGGTGTTCCACTGGCCGCAGGCGTCGCAGCGGCCGGACCACTTGGAATAGGCCGCGCCGCAGGACTGACAGATGAAGTTGAGTACGGGTTTGGCCATGCGCGCCTTATGCCCCGTCGCGGGGCAGGGGCCAAGCGGTCACGCGGTCCACCACGCAAGACCCAGCAGCCCCGCCAGCATCGCCGCGTGCACGAGGTCGAGCCATTTCCACCGCGCGCCGGGCAGCACCGCCGAGATCGCCATCAGCACCGAGGGCAGCAGCAGCGCCGCCATGCCCCCGCCGCCCGCCATCGCGCGCGCCGACCAGGCGTAGAGCGGCGTGCCGGTCAGCCCCAGCGCGGGGGCGAAAGTGGTCAGGATGCCGCCCAGGCACAGCGCCAGCGCCACCAGCGCGGGCCAGCGCGACAACCCGCCGCCGACGATCACCCGGGTCAGCGCCAGCACGGCCAGCACCTCGAGATAGACGAACTTGCGGATGAAGAAGAACGCAAGGACGACGGGATCGGGATCGGGCAGGAAATTCATCGCACCGCCTCGATCGGGCCGGTGGCGCGGCCCTCGACGAACTGGTCGACGTAAGGATCGCCGCTGTGGTCGAGATCGCCCACCGGGCCGGTCCACTGGATGCGGCCGGCATGCAGCATGGCGACGCGGTCGGCGATCGCGCGGACGCTGCTCATGTCGTGGGTGATTGTCATGGCGGTGGCGCCCATTTCGGTCACGATCTCGCGGATCAGGTCGTTGATGACACCGGCCATGATCGGGTCGAGGCCGGTGGTCGGTTCGTCGAAGAAGATGATCTCGGGCTCGGCGGCGATGGCGCGGGCAAGGCCCACGCGCTTCTGCATGCCGCCCGACAGTTCGGCCGGCAGCTTGTCGGCCACGTCCGGAGAAAGCCCGACGCGGCGCAGCTTGTCGATGGCGATGGCGTGCGCCTCGTCGCGCGGGCGGGCCAGCGCGCCGCGCAGCAGGCGGAAGGCGACGTTCTGCCAGACGGGCAGGCTGTCGAACAGCGCGCCGCCCTGGAACAGCATGCCGAAGCGCGCGAGGAACGCGTCCCGCTCGGCCCGGCGCACTTTGATGCCGGCCACATCGCGGTCGTCCAGCAGGATCTTGCCCGCGTCGGGCGGCACGAGGCCCAGGATGCATTTCAGCAGCACCGACTTGCCCGAGCCCGAGCCGCCGATGATCACCATGGACGATCCGCCCGGCACGGCCAGGTCGACGCCACGCAGCACGCGGTTGGCGCCAAAGGCCTTGTGCACGTCCCGCAGCTCGATCATGCGCAAAAGCCCCGGTTCGCGCGGAAAGCGCCCGCATCGGTCTTGGGGAAAGGCTGTCTCATACCGAGAAGAACACCCCCGTGAGCAGGAAGTTCGCCGCCAGGATCAGCACCGCCGCCGCCTCGACCGAGCCCTTGGTCGCGCGGCCCACGCCCTGCGCGCCGCGGCCAGAGTTCATGCCGAAATAGCACCCCATCAGCGCCGCCAGCCCGCCGAAGGCGCAGCCCTTGGCCAGCGACGACACCACGTCGCGCCACTGCAGGAAATCGGCAGTGTTCTGCAGGTAGGTCGCCGGGTTGAACCCGAGGTTGCCGGTGGCCACCGCGTAGCCGCCGGCGATGCCGATCACGTCGCCCACGCCCACCAGCAGCGGCACCGCCACCAGCGCCGAGACCACGCGCGGCGCCACGAGATAGCGCATCGGGTCGGTCGACAGGGTCGTCAGGGCGTCGATCTGCTCGGTCACCTTCATGGTGGCGATCTCGGCCGCGATGCTGGAGGTGACGCGCGCGGCGATCATCAGGCCCACGAGGACGGGGCCAAGCTCGCGCACCATGCCGATGGCGACGATCTGCGGCACCACCGCCTCGGCGCTGAAGCGCGCGCCGCCGGCGTAGATCTGCAGCGCCAGCGCGCCGCCGGTGAAGAGCGCGGTCAGCCCCACCACCGGCAGCGACAGCCAGCCGATGTTGAGCAGGGCCAGCGCGTATTCGCGCGGGTAGAACGGCGGCTGCACCGCGCGCACCAGCGCCGTCAGCGCGAACAGCGTCACGCGGCCCACGGCGCCGAGGCCGTCCAGCACCGCGCGGCCGAGCGCGCCCAGCGGCGCCAGCGCGCGCGCCGTCATTGGGGGACGCGCGCTCATCCGCCGATATACTGCCGGTCGTAGCGCCGGCCCAGCGCGGTCAGGATCTCGTAGCCGATGGTGCCGGCCCAGTCGGCCAGGGTGTCGACCGACTGGTGCAGGCCCAGCAGCTCGACGGTGTCGGGCTCTTCGGGCGCGTCCGTGACGTCGACGCCGATCAGGTCCATCGAGATGCGGCCCACGACGGGGCAGGGCGTCTCTCCTGCACGCACGCTGGCATGCGGCGCCATGATGCGGTGGATGCCGTCGGCGTAGCCGCCCGAGATCGTGGCGATGCGCGAGGGGCGCGCGGCGGTCCAGGTGTTGCCGTAGCCCACCGTCTCGCCCGGGGCGACGTCGCGGATCTGGATCACGGGGATGTCCAGCGTGACCACCGGCCGCGCATCCACGAACGGCAGCCCGCCGTAAAGGCCGATGCCGGGGCGCGTCATCTCGAAGTGATAGTCCGGCCCCATGAGGATGCCGCCCGTCGCGGCGAGCGAGCGCGGCACGTCGATGCCGGCGGTCATCTCGGCGAAGGCAAGCAGCTGCTGCGCGTTCATCGGGTTGTCCGCCTCGTCGGCGCAGGCGAGGTGGCTCATGATCAGCTTGGGGCCCAGCGGCAGCGCGACCTCGCGCAGCGCGGCCCATTCGGCGGCCTCCATCCCCAGCCGGTTCATCCCGCTGTCGAGCTGTATGCCGAAGGCGTGGCCCGGCAGCGCCTCGGCGTGGCGCAGCATCTGGTCGAGCGAGTTCAGCATCGGCACCAGCTGCGCATCGCGGATCAGGTCGGCGTCGCCGGCCATGTGACCGCCGAAGACGTAGATCCCGGGGCCTTCGCCGAGGATGCGGCGCAGCTCGGCGCCTTCCTCGGCCAATGCCACGAAGAAATGCCGCGCGCCGTGCTTCGCCAGCGCGGGCGCCACGCGGTCGACGCCCAGGCCGTAGGCGTCGGCCTTGACCACGGCGGCGGTCTCGGCCGCGCCGCTTTGGGCCGCGAGCGCCTGCCAGTTGGCGCAGAGCGCGTCGAGATCGATGGAAAGCCGTGCCTGTGCCATGCCGCCTCTTTGCCATGCTGCACATTCGGGTCAAGGTGAAATCGGCCCCGCGCTTGCGAGGGGGCCTGCGCGCGGCTAGACCGCATCCGATCGCGGCACCGGAGGGATGGCAGGTGAATTCGACCGAGGCGGGCGAAGCTTGGGCCGGGCGGACCCGCGCGCAATGGCACCTGTTCCTGCTGGCGCTGCAATTCCTGACGCGCCTGCCCGTGCCGCGCGACCTGCCCTGGTCGTCCGAGGCGCAGGCCCGCGCCGGGCGCTATTACCCGGCGGTGGGCCTCGTCGTGGGCGGCATCGGCGCGGGCGTGCTGGCGCTGGGCGCGCAGGTCTGGCCCATGCCGCTGGCGGTCCTGCTGTCGCTGGCCGCGACCCTGGTCGCCACCGGTGCGCTGCACGAGGACGGCCTCGCCGACGCGGCCGACGGGCTGGTGGGCGGCGCCACGCGCACCCGCGCGCTCGAGATCATGCGGGATTCGCGGATCGGCACCTACGGCGCGGTCGCGCTGGGCATGGCGCTGGCGATCAAGGTCGCGGCGCTGGCGGCGCTGCCGCTGGAAGCGGCGTGCCTGGGGCTGATCGTCGCGCACGCGCTGGGGCGCGGCGCCGCCGTCGCGGTCATCGCCACCACCGGCTATGCGCGCGCCGGCGACGCGGCCGCGTCGAAGTTCCCGGCGCCGGTTGTGTCTCGCCGCGACGGGATGGTCGCGCTGGTGACGCTGCTGGCCGTGCTGCTGGCGGCGGGCGCCGCGCTCGGCATGGCGGCGCTGGTCGGACTGGGCGTCGCGGCGCTGCTCGGCCTAACCTTCCACCGCATCTATGTCGCGAAGCTCGGCGGCTATACCGGCGACTGCCTCGGCGGGATCCAGCAATTGGTCGAGATCGGCTTCTACCTGGGCCTCGCAGCATGGCTCTGACGCTGCTGCGCCACACGACGCCCGACGTCGCGAAGGGCATATGCTACGGCATGACCGAACTGGCGCTGGCGGCGAGCTTCGCGCAGGAAGCGGCCTCGATCGTGCGCAATCTGCCCCGGCCCGTGCGCATCGTGACCTCACCCCTGTCGCGCTGCCGTCTGCTGGCCGAGCATCTCGCGGCGCTTTTCGATCTGACAGCGCAGCTCGATCCACGCTGGCGCGAGATGGATTTCGGCGGCTGGGAGGGTCAGACCTGGGACGCGATCCCCCGCACGGCGCTCGACGCCTGGGCGGACGACTTCCACCATTACGACGGACACGGCGGCGAAAGCGTGGCGCAGCTCGAATCCCGCGTGCGCGGGGCACTGACCGACGCGACCGAAGGCACGCTGGTCGTGACGCATGCCGGCTGCATCAAGGCCGCCTGCGCGATCCGGAACGCGCGCGACGGCTGGGACACCAAACCGGCCTTCGGCGAAGCGGTCCGGCTGCCGCCGGGCTGACCGCCGCGTCTTCTTCTCTCTGAAAATATCCCGGGGGAGTCCCGCAGGGACGGGGGCAGAGCCCCCACGCCCTCGACGCCGGACCGCCGCTCAGAACTCCTCGCCGCCCTGCTGCCAGGGCTTCACGAGGTTGCCGAAGCGAGTGAAGCGGCCCTCGAAGCTCAGCTCGACCGTGCCGATGGGGCCGTGGCGCTGCTTGCCGATGACGACCTCGGCCTTGCCGTGCAGGCGCTCCATCTCCTCCTGCCAGACGGCCATCTTCTCGAGGTCGTGCTCGCCCGGCTTCTCGCGTTCCTTGTAGTATTCCTCGCGGTACACGAACATCACCACGTCGGCGTCCTGCTCGATCGAGCCGGATTCGCGCAGGTCCGACAGCTGCGGGCGCTTGTCCTCGCGGCTTTCGACCTGGCGCGACAGCTGCGACAGCGCGATCACGGGGATATCGAGCTCCTTCGCGATGGCCTTCAAACCCTGCGTGATCTCGGACACCTCGTTGACGCGGCTGTCCTTGGCGGTGGCGGGGCGGACCAGCTGCAGGTAGTCGACCATCAGCACGTCCAGGCCGTGCGTCCGCTTCAGGCGCCGCGCGCGGGCGGCCAGCTGGCTGATCGGCAGCGCCGGCGTGTCGTCGATGTAGAGCGGGCAGGCCTCGAGGCTCTTGGCCGCCTCGACGAAGCGGCGGAACTCCTGCTCGGTCATGTCGCCCTTGCGGATCTGCTCCGAGGGCACCTCGGCCGCCTCGGACAGGATCCGCGCGGCCAGCTGCTCGGCGCTCATCTCGAGGCTGTAGAAGCCCACGACGCCGCCCTCGATCGTGCCCTCGGTGCCGTCGTGGCGCGTGCCGCGCTTGTAGGCCTTGGCGATGTTGAACGCGATGTTGGTCGCCAGCGACGTCTTGCCCATGGACGGGCGCCCGGCGAGGATCAGCAGGTCGGACTTGTGCAACCCGCCCAGCTTGCGGTCCATGTCGATCAGGCCGGTCGAGATGCCGGCAAGGCCGCCCTCGCGCTGGTAGGCGGCGTTGGCGACGTTCACCGCGTCGGTGACCGCCTTCAGGAACGACTGGAAGCCCGACTCGGCCTGGCCCTGCTCGGCGATCTTGTAGAGCGCCTGCTCCGCCTCGACGATCTGCTCGCGCGGCTCGGATTCGACGTCGACCTTCGCCGCCTTGGCCGAGATGTCGCGCCCCAGCCGGATCAGGTCGCGCCGCACGGCGAGGTCGTAGATCATCTGCGCGTAATCGCGCACCGCGAAGCTCGAGACCGCCGCCCCGGCGAGGCGCGCGAGGTAGGCCGCGCCGCCCAGCTCCTTCAGGCCCTCGTCGTCCTCCATGAACGCCTTCAGAGTCACCGGCGAGGCGAGGTTGTTCTTGGCGATGCGCGCGGCCGCGATTTCGAAGATGCGGGCGTGCACGGGGTCGTAGAAATGCGCGGGGCTGATGATCGCCGACACCCGGTCGTAGATGTCGTTGTTGGTCAGGATCGCCCCCAGAAGCTGCTGCTCGGCCTCTATGGAGTGCGGCATCGTCTCGGGCGCGTCGATCTGCGCGCCGGTCGGATTGATCGTAGCGATCTCGTTCATGTCATGGCCCCCGGATCAGGCGTCAGGGTCTAGGACGGGCCGCCGGGCAGCGGCAAGGTCTGATAAGTCTGTGGATAGCTTTGTGGATGACCGGCCCGCCATGCATCTTGCGGCGCGCGCGCCGGCTGCGTCAATATCTGGTGTGCCGCAGCCGCCCGCGCGCCGAGTCGCGTGGCGTCACGGGCACAGCGCAACGGATGCGCTGCCCCGCCGCGGAGGCACGGGACGCGCATCGGCCACAACCCGCCGATCGGCCGGGGCCTAGTGCCCGGATACGCGCCAGTGCAGGGGCATCATCGGGTTGAAGACGGTCACCGGCCCGTCGCCGGTGTCGATCCGCGCCGGGTAGGCGACGGGCTCTCCACGCTCCAGCGTCACGGTCGATTCGTTCGGCGGCAGGCGGTAGAACCCTGGTCCGTTGAGCGAGGCGAACGCCTCGAGCCGGTCGAGCGCGCCTTCCTGCTCGAACACCTCGGCAAGGATCGAAACGGTGTTGGGCGCGGTGAAGATGCCCGCGCAGCCGCATCCGGTCTCCTTCGCGGCGTCCACGTGCGGCGCGCTGTCGGTGCCCAGGAAGAACCGCGCCTCGCCCGATGTCGCCGCCTCGCGCAGCGCCACCCGGTGGCTTTCGCGCTTGGCGACCGGCAGGCAGTAGTAATGCGGGCGGATACCGCCCGCGAGGATGGCGTTGCGGTTGATGACCAGGTGGTGCGTGGTGATCGTGGCACCCAGGCTGTCGTCCTGGTCGCGGGCATAGGCCACGGCGTCCGACGTGGTGATGTGCTCCATCACCACGCGCAGGCCAGGCGTGGCGCGGCGCACCGGGTCGAGCACGCGGTCTATGAACGCGGCCTCGCGGTCGAAGATGTCGATATCCGCATCCGTGACTTCGCCGTGCACGCAGAGCGGAATGCCGGCCTCGGCCATCGCCTCGAGCGTGCCGCGCACGCGGTCGAAGTCGCGCACGCCGGAGGCCGAGTTCGTCGTGGCGCCGGCCGGGTAGAGCTTCACCGCCGTGACGATGCCGTCGCGATGGGCCTGCACCACGTCGGCCGGGTCGGTCTCTTCTGTCAGGTAGAGCGTCATCAGCGGGGTGAAGTCGGCGCCTTCGGGCAGGGCCGCGCGGATGCGGTCGCGGTAGGCGGATGCCTGTGCACCGGTCACCACCGGGGGCACGAGGTTGGGCATGACGATGGCGCGGCCGAAATGGCGGGCGCTTTCGGGGGCCACGGCACGCAGCATGGCGCCGTCGCGCAGATGCAGGTGCCAGTCGTCGGGGCGGCGGATCGTGAGGCGTGTCATGCGCGCGGCGGTAGCACGCGCGCGGCGTTCGCGCCAGACGTCACGCGGCGCCGGCGCCCCGGGCGCGGAGGGTCTCGGCCTCGCCGTCGCCGTCGATCTGCGCCAGCCGGCGCTGGAAGCGCGGCGCGTGCATCCGCGCGGTTACCTGGCCGCACAGCATCTGCGTGAGACCGGTCCGCCCGTCGGCGTCGAGCCGCGCGAGCAGGCGGCGCAGGTAGGGCAGGTGGTCGCGCCGCGCGCGCCACAGCCGGGCCATCGTCGCCGTGTCCAGCCGGTCGTCGGCCACCGCCTCGAGCAGCGGGCCCATCAGGTCGAGTGCTGCCAGTTCCGCCTGCAATGCTCCGCCCATGAAGGGCAGGCGGTGGCGCGTCACGCCGGGGCGGGCGAACAGCGCCGCGTGCATCGCGTCCAGCCGTTCGCGCGGGTCGAACAGCACGTGCGTCGCCATCGCGCCGTCGATCATGTCGGGCGCGAACCCGTAGCGGCCGGCGAAGTCGCGGCGGCGCTGCTCGACGAAGCGGTCGTCCCAGTCGGTTATGCGTGGGTCCAGCGTCGCCTGCGGTTGCAGCAGCAGCACCCGCGCGCCGGGGGCGGCGACCGAGAACGCGCCGGCGGCATAGCCGCAGGGGCCCGCGCCGTAGAAGATCACCCGCTCGAAATCGTCGAAGAAGCCGTCGTCGGTCAGCTGGTCGAAGAAGGCGTAGACGCGCGGGTCGCGGAACCACGTGTCGGCGGTGGCCAGCACCACCAGCGACGACCAGCCGGCGCGCGGCAGCATGTCGAAGCCCTGCGGCGTGTGCGTGGGCGACAGCGCACGGATGCCGGGCACGGTCTCGAAGCTGACCAGCAGCGTGTCGCCCTGCTCGACGAAGAGGCCCGCATGCCCGCGGCCCAGCGGCTCGTGAAAGCCGTAGCGCTCGGAAAGGTCGCGCATCGCGCCCCACCACTCGGCCTGCGCCAGTTGCGACAGGTCGGGGGGGAAGCCGTCAAGGGTGCCGTGCATGGCCGCGTTCCTCGTCTTGGCCGGCGCGCGACGGCCGGTGGTTCGTTCCGCATAGCCCGGCAATCGGGCCAAATTGTGTAAAAGCCGTGGATTTTCGCGGCGCATCCATCATGTCAGCTTTCGGTGTCGAGCGCGAGCGACCAGGCCACGCGCTCGTCCGGCGTCAGCCTCAGCGCCAGCGCCCGGTCGCGCAGCGCCGCCAGCTCGGGGCGCGCGCGCAGGGCGGCGGCCTTCTCGCGGTGCCAGGCCAGCCCGGCGCGGTGCAGCGCCGCCAGGTCATCGTCGGCCATCAGGGCCGCGTGTTCCGCCACAAGTCTCGGCCGGTGCCGCAGGATCGAGACGTCGCGCACGTCCGACCAGTCCATCCGCAGCCAGTAGTTAAGGCCGATCTGCCGGTCCACGTGCAGCGCCCGCCCGCGCGCCCGCTTGACCAGGAACGCGTCGGCCGAACGCAGCGCGTAGTGGTTGAGCTGCACGAGGTCATAGCCCACCTCGCCGCGCCCGTTCCGCCAGCCGCGCTTGCGGTAGCTGTCGGGCAGCGGTGCGCCAGATCCGTTGACCCAGGCCACGTCGCGCGCGCGGTCGGGACGCAGCTTGGTCGGGCGGTGGCAGGACAGCTTGTCGTAGGCGCCTATGGTGCGCCCCAGCGTCTTGAAGCCCCAGGCCGTGTGCGGCTTCGGCAGGTGGCGCGGCGCGGCGCGGGTGAAGCGGTCGGTGACGAAGCCGTCCCCGATCGCCTGCTGCCCGTCATGGCCGAACAACCGCCAGGTCATCGCGACATGTGTGGCGTCGCCCACGGCCGCGATCAGCGCGTCAAGCGTGCCGTCGCCCGCCTGGACGTTCACGAACTCGTCGACGTCGATATGCGCGACCCAGGCGGCGTCGCGAACCAGCTGCTCGTCCAGCGCGCGGTCGAGCGCGTGCTGCTGGGGCGAGTTGCCTTGCCATTCGGAGTTGTCGCGATGCTGAACGATCCCCAGCGCGTCCAGCCGATCGAGCATCGCGTCGGTGCCGTCCTCGCAATCGTTGGTGTAGATCAGGAACCCGTCGAAGCCGATGGCGCGGTGGAAGGCCAGCCATTCCAGCAGGTAAGGCGCCTCGTTCTTCATGCAGGCGACGATGGACCGCCCGCGCCCCTGCGGCTGCACGGGCGGAAAGACCGGCGTCGCGCCGGGGCGCGGCGGCAGGTCGTCGTGCGGCGCGAAGGCTGTGCCGCGCAGCGCGGCGAGCTTGTGGCGCGCCGGGATCGGCATGGCCGCGCGCGCCGCTGGCGACAGGCCCAGCGGGAATGTCTTGCGTGCCGCCGCCTCGATCCGGGGGCGGAACGCCAGCAGGTACTGCGTCGCGCGAAAGCCGCACTCCGGGTCCGCCTCGGACCACCCGGACGAGTGCGGGTCGGGCACCAGATGCGCGGGGTCGATGCCGTCATGCGCTTGGGCCAGCGCCGCGATCTCCCATGCCAGCCGGTCGCCGATGGCGTGCAGCGCGCCGGGGTCCAACGCAGGGCCCGGTACGGCCATCGCGGCCAGCATGCGCCGGCGCAGGTCGAGCGGCACGGCGTAGCCTTCCTTCGCGCAGAGCCGCGCCAGCGCCGCGTTGAACTGCCGCGCCCGCGACAGCCACGCGGCCGAGGGCAGCGCGTGCGGCGACGTCGCGGGGATGGGCTCGGGGACTTCGGGAAGCGCGAAGGTGGCGCGCAGTTCCTCGGCCAGCCGGTCGCCCCAGATGCGGCTGTGCGATGCGCTGCGCAGGCGGATATTGCCGAAGACCGCGCTCCAGGCGCGGGCGAGGCCGGGCAGATCCAGCCAGACCGGCGCGCCCTCGATCGCGGGCACGATGCCGGTGCGCGAATCGCCCGCGGGTCGGGCGGCGATCAACGCGGCCCGCAGGTCGGGCGCGGGCAGCAGCGCCAGTTCCTGCCGCGGATCGGTCTGGCGGCCGGCCAGCACCTGCGCCGCGTAGCGTGCCGCGAACAGCCGCGCAGGGTCGTCCACGTGCGCCACGACCTCGACGCCATCGGCCA
Organism: Citreimonas sp.; assembly: GCF_042096055.1. Taxonomy (NCBI): domain Bacteria; kingdom Pseudomonadati; phylum Pseudomonadota; class Alphaproteobacteria; order Rhodobacterales; family Roseobacteraceae; genus Citreimonas; species Citreimonas sp. The sequence continues at coordinate 18,844 of NZ_JBELMH010000001.1, forward strand.
GCGGGGCGAGCACCGCGTGCAGCGCGGCGATGTCGGCGCTATCGGTCAGGTCGGCCAGCCGGGCGGCGCAGATCGCGACGATCGCGGGCCGCGCGGCCGCGATCTCGTCGTGCAGCGCCTGCGCGATCTGCCGCCGCAGGCCGGCGCGTGCGGTACCGTCCAGCTCCATCGACATGGTTTCCGGATCGCCGGTATCGCCCGCCGCGAGCGCGAGCGCATTGGGCCCCATCGCCGCCAGGCTGCGCGGCACAAGGACGCCCTGCGCGGCCAGGGCATCGCGACACCCCTCAAGCGCCTGCGCCAGCCGCGCGCCCACCGCCGCGTCGGGGCCGATATGGATCACGATCCGCGTCACGCGCGCACCGGGTTGACGTTGGCGCGGCCCCACCACGGCAGATCGATGCCCAGATGCGCCGCCAGCCGCGCCCGGGCGTCCGGGCCTGCCACGTCGAGTTCCAGGAACCGCGGGTCGTCGCCGAACACGTCGCGCAGCATGTCGTAATGGCCCGCGATCCAGCGCACGCGCTGGGCGTCGGTCGCGCCGTAACCCGCGGGCAGGCCGGGCACCGCGCCGCCGGGCAGGCGTTCCTCGCCCAGGCCCTGCCAGCGCCGCATGCTGTCCGAGATCGCCTCGGCCGGGCGGATCGTGGCGACGAACAGCAGCCCCGGCCGCGCGACGCGCATCGCCTTCAGCACCGCGAAATCGCATTGCGGCCAGAAGGACCGCGCGCCCTTCAACCCGCTGATCTCGGTCAGCGCGTCGAAGCGGTCGAGCCTTGCCAGCGGATCGCCGGTCTCGAAGTAGCCGTCGTAGATCTGCCGTCCCACGAAGGTGCCCGACAGCTTCGCGGGATGGCCTTCGCCGTGCCGCAACTTGTGGTCGGCCACGCGCCAGCCCGCGGCCCGCAGCGCGGTAGCCAGCGTCGTGGTGCCCGACTTGGGCAGCCCGAGGTTCACCACGCGCACGCTCATGCGAGGCCCAGCTCGGCCGCCAGAGCGGCCTCGGCCTCGGGGATCGTCGGCAGCGCCTGCAGGTGGCGGGCGAAGGCGGCACGCTCGGGGTCCGACAGCAGCGCGGCGATCCGGGCGCGGTGGGCGGCGACGCAGGCCGCGTGCGCCTGCGCCACGGCCGGGTCGGCGCGCAAAGCCGCGACCGCCGCACGCGTCGCGTCGCGGTAGCGCAGGATCGACCGGTCGGCCCAGGCGCTGTCGTTGCGGTCGCGCCAGTAATCCGCGTCGAAGACGCGGCCCGCGCGGTTCACGTCGCCGCGCGCGATCTTGACCAGGAAGCTTTCGACCGAGCGCAGCGGATAGTGGTTGAGCGTGGCGAAGCGGCGCGCGCCCCGCGCGGGGATACTGCGCAGTTGGCCTTTCTCGGCCGCATCCCGGAACGCAGCCGGCACCGGCCGCCCCGACGCGTCGGTCCACGCCGACGGACCGGCGGTCCCCTTGCGGAAATAGGGCCGGTGCGCGCCGAAATACTGCAACGGGAAGTCGCCGCGCACCAGCGTCTTGACCTCGATCGAAAGCGAGCCGCACCAGATGTCGGGGTCGTGGCAGCGGTCGAATTGCTTGGTCACGGGACGATCCTCGAACGCCAGAACGCCACCGTTGGCGAAGAACTGGAACGGGACCGAGATCGCCTGCGGGTCGCCGCAGGCCTCGATCAGCGCGCCGATCGTGTGGTCGCCCGCGTGCACGTTCAGGAACTCGTCCACGTCCGCCACCCAGACCCAGTCGGCGCGTGCGACGACAGGCTGGCGGGCCGCGTCGCGCAGCGCCTCCATCTGGTAGTTCCGCCCCTGTGCGGGGTTGGGCAGATGCGTCAGCCACCCCTGCGTCGCCAGCGCGTCGAGCAGGACGTCGGTGCCGTCATCGCAATCGTTCGAGTAGACCAAAAAGTCGCGCACCCCCAGCACGCGGTTGTGCGCCAGCCATTCGAGGATGAACGGCCCCTCGTTCTTCACGCAGGTCACCGCGGTCACGCCGGGCGCCGCGCGCTGTGGCTTCGTGTTCATGTCATGCCCCGGCCGGTGCCGTCCTTCGCTGCCGGCGTCGTGCTACAGGCGGAATCGGGCAGGCTTATGGCGGGCGCGCGCGTGCGAGACTGGCGTCGCTATTGACCGGTGCGCGGCCGGCGGGCATCCCGGTGACAGGGAGACACGCCATGACCATACCCGACTCCATCGACGCCGTTCAGCAGCGGCTTTCCGAGGCAGGCTATGTCTGCGGCCGGCCGCTCGCGACGGTGGTGTTCCTGTCGCTGCGCCTGGGCCGGCCGCTGTTCCTGGAAGGCGAGGCCGGCACCGGCAAGACCGAGATAGCCAAGGCGCTGGCCGCCTGCCTCGACCGGCCGCTGATCCGGCTGCAATGCTACGAGGGGCTGGATGCCGCGAGCGCCGTCTACGAATGGAACTTCGCCGCACAGATGATCGCCATCCGCACCGCCGAGGCCGGCGGCGGGGCAGACCGCGCGGCGCTTCAGGCCGAGCTTTTTGGCCCCGATTACCTGATCGAGCGTCCCCTGCTGCAGGCGATGCGCGGCTCGGACCGCGGCGCGCCGATCCTGCTGATCGACGAGCTCGACCGCACCGACGAGCCGTTCGAGGCCTTCCTGCTCGAGGCGCTGTCCGACTTCCAGGTGACCATCCCCGAGTTGGGTACGATCAAGGCCGCCGAGCCGCCGATCGTCATCCTCACCTCGAACCGCACGCGGGAGGTGCACGACGCGCTCAAGCGCCGCTGCCTCTACCACTGGGTCGACTACCCGAGTTTCGACCGGGAGATCGAGATCCTCGAGGCGCGGGCCCCCGAACTGCCTGCCACGCTGTCGCGCCAGGTGGTGGCCTTCGTGCAGCGCCTGCGGACCGAGGACATCTTCAAGAAACCCGGCGTGGCCGAGACCATCGACTGGGCGAAATGCCTGCTGGCGCTCGACGTGGTCGAGCTGTCGCCGGAAATCATCGCCGACACGCTGGGCGCGATCCTGAAATACCAGGACGACATCCAGAAGCTGCAGGGCTCGGAGGCGCGGCGCCTTCTGGACGAGGCGAAAGCCGGGATCGAGGCGGCCTGAGCCGTGGCGGAATACGCCCCGCTCGAGTTGCCTGAGACGCCGCGCCTGGCGCAGAACATCGTGCATTTCGCCCGCGCCCTGCGCCGCGCCGGCCTGCCGGTGGGAACGGGGCGCGTGCTCGACGCGATCCGCGCGGTCGAGGCTGCGGGCTTCACCGAGCGCACCGATTTCTACTGGACGCTGCATGCCTGCTTCGTCAGCCGCCCCGAACACCGCGTGGTCTTCGCGCAGGTCTTCCGTCTTTACTGGCGCGACCCGCGGTTCCTGGAACACATGATGGCGATGATGCTGCCGGCCGTGCGTGGCGTGCAGGAGGAACGCATCGCCCAGGCGGCCGAGAAACGCGCCGCGCAGGCGCTGCTGGACGATCTCGTCCCCGAAGCGCCCGAACGCGACGAGGAGCGCGAGGAAGAAACCAAGGTCGAGGTCGACGCCTCGATGACCATGTCGGCAGAGGAGAAGCTGCGTACTCTCGACTTCGAGCAGATGTCGACCGACGAGATCGCGCAGGCCAAGCGCATGCTGTCCCGCCTGCGGCTGCCGGTGAAACCGATCGAGAGCCGCCGCGCCCAGGCCTCGGCGCTGGGGCGGCAGATCGACCGCGCGCGCACGATCCGGGGCGCTTTGCGCACAGGGGGCGAAGTCCGCAGGATCGCGCGCACCCGGCCGCGCCCGCGCTGGCCGAACCTCGTCGTGCTGTGCGACATCTCGGGCTCGATGTCGCAATACTCGCGCATGGTGCTGCATTTCCTGCACGCGGTCGCCAACGAGAAGGGCGCCGGCTGGGCCAAGGTGCACGCCTTCACCTTCGGCACGCGGCTGACCAACATCACCCGGCATCTGGCCACCCGCGACGTGGACGCCGCGCTCAAGGCCGCCGGCGCGCAGGCGCAGGACTGGGAGGGCGGCACCCGGATCGGCCAGTGCCTGCACGATTTCAACCGCGATTGGTCGCGCCGCGTTATGGGGCAGGGCGCCGTGGTGCTGCTGATCACCGACGGGCTCGACCGCGATGACGCGGGCGCGCTGGGCCACGAGATGGAGCGCCTGCACCTGTCCGCGCGGCACCTCATCTGGCTCAACCCGCTGCTGCGCTGGGACGGCTTCGCGCCCAAGGCCGCCGGGATCCGTGCGATGCTGCCGCATGTCGATAGCTTCCGCGCCGGCCACAACGTCGCCTCGCTCGAGGCGCTGGCCGAGGCGATCTCGCGCCGCGACGACCCGGGCGAGAAGGCACGCCTGCTGGCCACGCTCTGACCCCGCGCGGCACCGGCGGCGGTTTTCCGCTCGACACGATCTGCCCGGCAACCAACCATCTTCCCGCGCGTTGTGCCCGTGAATTGAGCACAATTGAAGGAGCCCGCCATGCAGCGCGCCGACCGCACCATCGCTTCCACCCTCGCCTTGACGCTCGCCCTTTCGGGGCCGCTTTCGGCACAGCAGATGGCCGATGGCCTGACCGACCTGCCCGAAGCCACGCAGGCGCGCCTCGATGAACTGGCCGCTGCCTGCGAAGAGACGGGCACGCTTCCCGAAGACGTCGAGGACGCGCTGAGCGACCTCGATTGCGCGACGGTTCAGGAGATGGCCGCGACCGGCGCCTCGGGCGAAGCCGAAGCCGAGGTCGAAGGTGCGGCCGAGGTCGAGGCTGAGGCGGACGCCGAAACCGACGTTTCGGAAGAGGCCGGCGAGGCTGCGGAAGAAGCGGCCGATGCCGTGGAAGGTGCTGCGGAAGGTGCGGCCAACGCCGCCGACCAGGCGCTCGATAACGCCGAAGGCCTGGCCGAGGATGCGGTAGAGGGTGTCGGTGACGCAGCCGCTGCGACGGCCGAGGCCGCCGAGACCGCGGCTGAAGAAGCCGAGGCCGAAGTCGAAGCCGAGGCGGAAGCTGAAGCGACCGCCGAGAGCGAGACGGAAACCACCTCGGAAGCGACCGAGACTGACGCGCAATCGGACGCGACCGCCCAGGCCGATGCGACCGCTGACGCTGATGCCGAGGTCGAAGCCGAAGCCGAAGCCGGTGCGGAAGCCGCCACCGACGCCGACACAGGAACCGGCGACTCCGTCGCCGAGGACGATCTGCGCCGCGCGCTCGAAGAGGGCGCCGACGAGACGCTCGACCAGGGCCGGGCGGACACCGAGACCGCGACCGACGGCGAAGCCGCCGCCGAGGCGGAAGCCGGGACCGACACCCAGGCTGATGCGGAAGCCGACGCCGCGACCGAAGCCGAGGCAACTGAATCCGTCGAAGGTCCTGAGGACATCGTGCCGATGGACGCCCAGGCCCAGGCCGACGCGCTGGCCGAGGACGAGGAAGGCACCACCGCCGCCGCGGCCGCGACCGACGACGCCTCGGCCGAAGCCGAGCCGGAGATGACCGAGGAGGTCGTCACCGAGGAGGACGTGCGCCAGTCGTCGGAGGATTTCGGTGCAGCATTCGGTGCAGCGAGCGCTTCGGCCCGCGACGATGACGACGACGATGACGACAACAACAACACGCTGCGCAACGCGGCGCTGCTCGGCCTCGGCGCCGTCGCGCTGAGCGAGATCCTGCGCGGCAACGAGCGTGTTGTCTCCAACAGCGGCGACCGTGTCGTGATCGAGGACCAGGGCCAGCTGCGCGTTCTGCGCAACGACGACGTCCTGCTGCGCCGCCCCGGCGCCGAGGTGCAGTCCTACCAGTACAACGACGGCTCGACGCGCCAGGTCATCACCTATGACGACGGCACCACGGTCGAGACGGTCCGCACCGTCGAGGGCCGCGTGCTGCGCCGCACCCGGACGCTGCCCGACGGCACCGAGATCGTGCTGTTCGACGACACGCAGCAATCGCAGAACGTGGACGTGACGACGCTGCCGCAGGCCGATGACGGCCCGCGCTTCAACTTCCAGCAGGTCACCGAGGACGAGCTGGTCGCCGCGCTGGGCGCCAACGCGCCGCAGGGCGTGAACCGGACCTTCTCGCTCAACCAGATCCGCAACATCGACGCGGTGCGCGAGCTGGCGCCCGAGATCGCCGTGGACACGATCAACTTCGAGACCGGCTCGGCCGCGATCCGTCCCACCGAGGCGCAGGAACTGGCCGCGCTGGGCAACGCCATGCGCCGGATCATCGAGCGTGACCCCGACGAGGTGTTCCTGATCGAAGGCCACACCGACGCCGTGGGCAGCGCGGCCTACAACCTCGCCCTGTCCGACCGCCGCGCGGAATCGCTGGCGCTGGCGCTGACCGAGTACTTCGACGTGCCGCCGTCGAACATGGTCCTGCAGGGCTACGGCGAATCCGACCTGCTGGTCGAGACGTCGGGCGCCGAGGTGCGCAACCGTCGCGCCGCAGTGCGCCGCATCACGCCGCTGCTGCGCCAGTAAAGGCTACGCCACGAATAATCGACAAGCGCCGCCTCGCCCCCACCGGGCGTGGCGGTTTTCGTTCATGTCGGGTGCTCGCGGCGACGGACGCAATCGTCTGGACAAGCCGCGCGTGCATCGTAGAGTGCCCCCGAGCAGCAAACGAGCGTGCACATGGTCCCGGTAACCTTTCGCGAGATCGCCCCGATCTTCCGCAGTTTCGACGAGGCGAAGGCCCGCGCGTTCTACATCGACTGGTTGGGCTTCGAGGTGGAGTTCGAGCACCGCACGGCGCCCGACCTGCCGCTCTACATGGGCCTGCGCCGCGCCGGTTTCGTGGTGCACCTGTCCGAACATCACGGCGACGCCACGCCCGGCAGCACGGCCTTCGTTCGGATGAGCGGGATCGAGGCTTTTCACGCCGAGATCACCGCGCGCCCCTATGCGAACAACCGTCCCGGTCTCGACCGGATGCCTTGGGGGCTTCAGGTCGAGGTCACCGATCCGTTCGGCAACCGTATCCGCTTCTGCGAATAGGCCCGGCCCGCAGGGAAGCGTCGCGAACCGGCGTCAGACCAGCATTTCCTTCGTCGCCGACAGCGTCACCTCGGGGTAGTCGCGCACCACGCGGTCGATGTCCCATTGCAGCCGCGTCAGGAAGACGATGTCGCCGTCGTTGTCGTGGCCGATATGCTGCTTGTTGGCGTTGGTCAGCTTATCGACCGCCGCCTTGGGGCCGTGCACCCAGCGCGCGCTGGTGAACTGCGACGGCTCGAACCGCACCGGCAGGCCGTATTCCATCTCGATCCGGCTGCCCAGGACCTCGAACTGCAGCGCGCCGACCACGCCCACGATGAAGCCCGACCCGAAGGCGGGCTTGAACACTTTGGCGGCGCCTTCCTCGGCGAACTGCATCAGCGCCTTTTCCAGGTGCTTGGCCTTCATCGGATCGCCCGCGCGGCACGACTGCAGCAGTTCCGGCGCGAAGGATGGAATACCCGTCACCTTCAGCGCCTCGCCTTCGGTCAACGTGTCGCCGATGCGCAGCTGGCCGTGGTTCGGGATGCCGATGATGTCGCCGGCCCAGGCTTCCTCGGCCAGTTCGCGGTCGGACGCGAGGAACAGCACCGGCGCCGAGACCGTCATCGGCTTCTTCGTGCGCACATGCGTCAGCTTCATGCCCCGGTTGAAATGCCCTGAGGCGAGCCGCACGAAGGCCACCCGGTCGCGGTGCTTGGGGTCCATGTTCGCCTGCACCTTGAAGACGAAGCCGGTGACCTTGTCCTCTTCGGGGGCGATCTGGCGCGGGGTGGCGGCCTGGGGTTGCGGCTCGGGGCCGTAGGTGGCGATGCCGTTCATCAGCTCCTGCACGCCGAAGCTGTTGATCGCGCTGCCGAACCAGATCGGCGTCATGTGCCCTTCCAGCACCGATTGCGGGTCGAGCGCGGGCAGCAGTTCGCGCGCCATCTCGACCTCCTCGCGCAGCTGGTCGAGCAGGTGGGCGGGCACGTGCTCGGCCATCTTCGGATCGTCGAGGCCTTCCAGCCGGACCGTCTCGGCGACCTTGTTGCGATCGGCCCGGTCCATCAGCTCCAGCCGGTCGTTGAGCATGTCGTAGCAGCCCAGGAAGTCGCGGCCCATGCCGATGGGCCAGGACGCGGGCGTCACGTCGATCGCCAGGTTCTCCTGGATCTCGTCGATGATCTCGAACGTGTCGCGCGCCTCGCGGTCCATCTTGTTGCAGAAGGTCAGGATCGGCAGGTCGCGCAGACGGCAGACCTCGAAAAGCTTGCGGGTCTGGCTTTCCACGCCCTTGGCGCCGTCGATCACCATGATCGCGGCGTCCACCGCCGTCAGCGTGCGGTAGGTGTCCTCGGAAAAGTCGCTGTGCCCCGGCGTGTCCACCAGGTTGAAGCGGTACTTGCGGAAGTCGAACGACATCGCCGAGGCCGAGACCGAGATGCCGCGGTCCTTCTCCATCTGCATGAAGTCCGACCGCGTGCGCCGCGCCTCGCCCTTGGCGCGGACCTGGCCCGCCATCTGGATCGCACCGCCGTACAGCAGGAACTTTTCCGTCAGCGTGGTCTTGCCCGCGTCGGGGTGCGAGATGATGGCGAACGTCCGGCGCCGGGCGATTTCGGCCGGCAGGTCGGGGCGGTTGTTGGGCGTGTCGAGCATGGCTGCGTGATAGGCCCGCCCGCATGGCTTGGCAAGCGGGCGCGCCGCGCCGTGGCAAGGCGCATGCGCGTCGCTCAGCCCAGCGAGGCGCGGCGCAACAGGTCGGCCGCGTCCGGGGCCAGGGCGGCCTCGCCGAGGTCGAGCGCGGGCGCCGTGCTTTGGCCGTGCGCGGGCAGCAGCAGGGCGGGTTCGGCCGCGTCGGGCAGGGCCGCGCCGGTGCGGTCGTCGACCAGCATGGATTCCGCGGCGATGCCCTCGGCGTAGACGATCTGGTGCCGGTCGAAGAGCATCTGGAAATAGTCGACGAAGCCGCCCTCGATCCGCGCGACGCTGTCGCCGTTGACCAGCTGGCGGGCGCGGACCATCACCTCGGCCCGGCCGGCGCCCAGCGCGTCGCGCCGCTGGTAGACCAGCAGCCGGTGGTCCGGGCTGACGGTCAGGTCGCCCGCGTTGTGAAGCGTGCCCGCGCGGATGCGGATCGGCGCGAAGGCCCCGGTGGCGCGCACCGTGTGGTGGCCGATCCAGCGCAGCGGCTGCGGGCCATCGTCGCGGGTCAGGATGCGGTCGCCGGGCGCCAGTGCCTCGACCGGAACCTGCGCGCCGCCGGCCAGCGCGATGCGCGTGCCGCGCGTGAAGGACATGCAGGCCGCGCGGGCATAGCGCGCCAGCGCGTCGCCGTCGGTGCCGATCAGCGCGTAGTCGCGCCCCGGGTGCAGATCCCCCAGCGGCAGGGCGTGGACCGCGACCAGCAGGCCCGCCGCGTCCGTCTCGACCAGCACCAGCATCTCGACCGTCGCGCCGTCGGTCGCCATCATAGTGGCGCAGCAATCCAGATGCACGCACCCGCGGGGTTGGCCGACGGGGCTATCCTCGGCCACCACGAAGGGCGGCGCGCCAAGGACCCGCAGCGCGCCCGGCGCGGCCAGCGCGGGGTCCAGCCGGTAGACGTCGCAGGGCTGCATCTCCGATGCTGGCGCCAGCGTATCGCCCAGGTTCGCACCGTCGACCACGCGCAGTGCCGCGCCCGGCAGAACCATCAGCCCCTGCGCGGCCCCCGTTGCGCCCGTCATCGTGATCGCTCCGTCCCGGTCGTCGTATGGGGTTTGCATGTCATTGGAATGTGGCATCTTATGGCCGCGCATCCGGCCTTTCGCCGGCACAGGCAACGACAGGAGAGCCGCATGGATCTGGGCATTCGTGGAAAACGCGCGCTGGTCTGCGCCTCGTCCAAGGGACTGGGGCGCGGCTGCGCCGAGGCGCTGGCCGAGGCCGGCGTCGACCTGGTGCTGAACGCCCGCGGCGCCGAGGCGCTCGACGCCACCGCACAGGCGATCCGCGACCGCCACCAGGTGCAGGTGACCACCGTGGCCGCCGACATCACGTCCGAGGATGGCCGCGCGCGGGTGCTGGACGCGGCGGGCGAGATCGACATCCTGGTCACCAACGCAGGTGGGCCCCCGCCGGGGATGTGGCAGGACTGGACGCGCGACGATTTCATCGCGGCGCTGGATGCCAACATGCTCACGCCGATCGCGCTGATGACCGCGCTGATGCCCCCGATGATCGAGCGCGGCTGGGGCCGGGTGGTCAACATCACCAGCCAGTCGGTCAAGGGGCCGATCGCGCAGCTGGGCCTCTCGAACTCGGCCCGCGCGGGCCTCACGGGCTACGTCGCCGGCACCGCGCGGCAGGTCGCCCCGCATGGCGTGATCGTGAACAACCTGCTGCCCGGCATCCACGCCACCGACCGCGCCGACCAGCTCGACGGCGGCGTGGCCGAGCGCGAGGGCATCACGCTCGACGAGGCGCGCGCCCGGCGCCGCGCCACGCTGCCCGCCCGCCGCTATGGCTCGGCCGAGGATTTCGGCGCCATGTGCGCCTTCCTGTGTTCGCAGCGCGTGGGCTTCATGGTGGGCCAGAACGTGCTGCTGGACGGCGGCGGCATCAATGCGACCTTCTAGGCGCCATGGCGCGCGGGCCTGACGCCGCCGGCGCGGGGCAGGGGCGGTCGCTGGCCGACCAGCTGTTCAACGCGGACAGCGTCGGCGATCTGGCCCGCGACTTCGCCGTCCTGCCGGGCTTCGACCCCGAGCGATTCCTGAGCGACACGCTGCCGGGCCTCGGCGCGCTGCCGTTGATGGCGCGGCTCGACCATCTGGCCGACGGGCTGCAGGCGCAGCTGCCGCGCGACTTCCCCGCCATGGCCGACGCGCTCGAGGCGGCGATGCCGCCGCCGCTGGACCCGGCGCGCGGCGACGACGATTTCGGGCGCTTCATCCACGCGGTCCATGGCGTGCTGGCGGCGCGGCACGGGCTCGACCACCCCGACCGCGCGCTCGACCTGCTGCACGCGGCGACTCGGCGCTTCTCGATGGAATACGCGATCCGGCCGTTCCTGAACCGCTGGCCCGACCGGACGCTGTCGCGCATGACCGACTGGGTCGAGGATCCGCATTACCACGTGCGCCGGCTGGTGTCCGAGGGCACGCGCCCGCGCCTGCCCTGGGGGCGCGCCGTGAGCATCGACCCGGCGGCGCCGCTGCCGCTGCTCGACCGGCTGCATGCCGATCCCACGCGCTTCGTCACCCGCTCGGTCGCGAACCATCTCAACGACCTCACCCGGCGCCACCCGCGGGCGGTGCTGGACCGGCTGGGCCGCTGGCGCTCCGAGGGCCGGCAGCGACCGGCCGAGATGGACTGGATCACGCGCCACGCCCTGCGCGGCGCGGTCAAGCGTGGCGACGCGGAGGCGCTGGCGCATCTGGGCTACCGCTCCGGCGCGGTGCGGGCCGACTTGCGCCTCGAGACGCCCAAGCCGCGCATCGGCGCGGCGTTGCGTTTTTCGGTGACGCTAGCAGCCGACGCGCCTCTGCCGGTGCTGGTCGACTACCGCATCGGTTTCGCGCGGCCCGGTCGCCCGGCCGAGAAGGTCTTCAAGCTGAAAACGACGCGGATCGTGCCCGAAAAGCCCCTGACGCTGGAAAAGACGCACCCGCTGAAGGGCAACGCCACCACGTTCCGCCTGCATCCCGGCCCGCACACGCTGGTGATCCAGGTCAACGGCGCCGACGTCGCCAGCGCCGGGTTCGAGCTTCGCGCCTAGTCGACCTGCCAGCGATGCTGGTGCTTTTCCAGCGCGGCGATGCGGTCCTCGGTCTTGGGGTGCGACATCAGCCAGGCGGGCACCGCGCCGCCGCGCGAACTTGTCAGCGCCTCGAGCTTGCGGAACAGCGATTTCTGCGGCTCGACCCCGATGCCCGCCTTGGTCAGCAGGGCGGCGGCGTATTCGTCCGCCTCGTACTCGTCCGAGCGGGACAGCCGCGCGGCCAGCAGCGACATCAGCCCGTTGGCGATCCAGATGCCGATGCCCGGCAGGAACCGCGACAGAACCATCGCCAGCGCCGTGCGCAGCGCGTTCTGGCCGGAAAAGTCGATCATCCGCCGCCGCGAATGGCCCAGGGCGACGTGCCCCAGCTCGTGCGCGATGACGCTCGCCATCTCCTCGGCCGAGACTTCGCCGTTCTGATACTTGCGGAAGAAACCGCGCGTGATGAAGATGCGCCCGTCGGGCGCGGCCAGCCCGTTCACCGGGTCGATCTCGTAGACGTTGACGCGGATACGCTTCAGATCCAGCGCCGCCGCCATCCGGTCGGTCAGCTTATTCAGCCGCGGATCGGCCAGCTCGGTCGAGCGTTGGTCGAGCTCGCGCGCGGTGCGCCACGCCGAGAAGCGGTACATCGCGACGGCGTAGAGGATGGCCAGCAGGATCGGGGTGAACTTCAGCATGCCCTGAATATGGGGCGCCGGCACGCCTTCGCCAAGCGCGGCGATGCGCGGCGCGGCGTCACGCCGGACGCCGCGCCCGCCACCGGAACGCGATCAGCCGAAGGTGTGCGCGAAGGCCTCGCGGTGCAGCGCCAGCAACTCGGCCAGCGGCGCCTCGGCGCCGCCCAGCCGCACCGCGTCGCCGCCGAAGCGGCCCACCGCCGCCAGCGGCACGCCCTCTTGCCCGGCCTTGACCATCAGCGCCTCGGCCGCGTCGAAGCCGCAGGCGATCAGGTAGCGCGCCTGGTCCTCGCCGAACAAGTGCGCGGTGTCGTCCACGTCGATCCGCACGCCGAGGCCCGCGGCCGCGGCCATCTCGAACGCCGCCATCGCGAGGCCGCCATCCGACAGGTCGGTGCAGGCGCCGATCCAGTCGCGGTGCGCCAGCACGAAGTCGCCGTTGCGCCGCTCGGCCGCCAGGTCCACCGGGGGCGCGTCGCCATCGGTCCGGCCCAGCGCGTCGGCCAGCAGCGCCGACTGGCCCAGGTGTCCCGTCGTCTCGCCCAGCAGCAGCGCCACGTCGCCCTCGCGCGGCAGGCCAAGGATCGGCGTCTCGCCCGCCTTGATCAGGCCGACCGCGCCGATGGTCGGCGTGGGCAGGATCGCGCTGCCGTCGGTCTCGTTGTAAAGCGACACGTTGCCCGACACGATCGGCATGTCGAGCGCGGTGCACGCCTGGCCGATCCCGTCCAGCGCGCCCACGAACTGGCCCATGATCGCGGGCTTTTCCGGGTTGCCGAAGTTGAGGTTGTCGGTCGTGGCCAGCGGCCGCGCGCCCACCGCGACCAGGTTGCGGAACGCCTCGGCCACCGCCTGCTTGCCGCCCTCGACCGGGTTCGCCGCCACGTAGCGCGGTGTCACGTCCGAGGTGAAGGCCAGCATCTTGTCGGTGCCGTGCACCCGGATCACGCCGGCGCCGTAGCCCGGTCCGCGCACCGTGTCGGCCATGACCTGGCTGTCGTACTGTTCGTAGATCCAGGCGCGCGAGCAATGGTTGGGGCTGGCCAGCAGCGTCTTCAGCGACTCGATCGCCTCGACCTGCGGCACGTCCTGCAGCGGCGACGCGGGCGGCGTCGGCACCCACGGCCGGTCGTATTCGGGCGCCGTGCCAGACAGCGCCTTCAGCGGCAGGTCGGCCATGACCTTGCCGTCATGCATGACGATGAAGCGGTCCTCGGCGATCGTCTCGCCCACGATGGCGAAGTCGAGGTCCCACTTGTCGAAGACGGCGCGCGCGGCTTCCTCGTGCGCGGGGTCCAGCACCATGAGCATGCGCTCCTGGCTTTCGGACAGCATCATCTCGTAGGCGGTCATGCCGGTCTCGCGGCAGGGCACGCGGTCGAGGTCCAGCCTCACGCCCAGGTCGCCCTTGTCGCCCATCTCGACGGCCGAGCAGGTCAGCCCCGCGGCTCCCATATCCTGGATCGAAATCACGGCCCCCGTCGCCATCAGCTCGAGGCACGCCTCCATCAGGCGCTTTTCGGTGAACGGGTCGCCCACCTGAACCGTGGGGCGCTTTTCCTCGATCGAGTCGTCGAACTCGGCGCTGGCCATGGTCGCGCCGCCGACGCCGTCGCGGCCCGTCCGCGCGCCGAGATACACCACCGGCCGGCCGACGCCCGACGCCGCCGAGTAGAAGATCTTGTCCACGTCCGCGATCCCGGCCGCGAAGGCGTTCACTAGGCAGTTGCCGTTGTAGGCCGCGTCGAAGCGCACCTCGCCGCCGACCGTGGGCACGCCGAAGGCGTTGCCGTAGCCGCCGATGCCTTCCACCACGCCGTGCACCAGCCGCCGGGTGCGCGGATGCTCGGGCAGGCCGAAGCTCAGCGCGTTCATCGCCGCCACGGGCCGCGCGCCCATGGTGAAGACGTCGCGCAGGATGCCGCCCACGCCGGTCGCGGCGCCCTGGTGAGGCTCGATGTAGCTGGGGTGGTTGTGGCTCTCCATCTTGAAGACCACGGCCTGCCCGTCGCCGATATCGACCACGCCCGCGTTCTCGCCGGGGCCGCAGATCACCTGCGGGCCGGACGTCGGCAGCTTGCGCAGGTGGATCTTGGACGACTTGTAGGAACAATGCTCGTTCCACATGGCCGAGAAGATCCCCAGCTCGGTGAAGCTGGGCGCGCGGCCGAGCAGGTCCAGGATCCTCGCGTATTCCTCGGGTCGGATCCCGTGCGCGTCGATCAGCGTATCGGTGATGGCCGGTTCGGTCATGCGGGCACAGTCCTTGAAGTCGGGCCTTGGGTCGCGTCGCGCGTTCTCTAAGCCAAGCCCGCCGCCGTGGAAAGACCAACCCTCACGCGCGCTGCACGCCCCGATCCCGGGCACAGCGCCGCACACAACCAATGCGCGAAAAAAAGGCCGAGCACAAAGCTCGGCCGAAGTCCAACAGGGAGGTATGAAGATGATGCACAAATCAGCGCTTCATCGTTCATATGCCGGATATGCCATCGCTCCGTATACGATCAAGGCAAATCCGCCTGCCGGTGTGGCATGGCCGCCATGCGTGTTGTGCATACCACACAATCTTTTCGCCTTAGACGTGCAGAATCGGATCAATCGGCGCCCATTGCCTTGCGCGATTTGCGGTGCGCGATGATCTCCTCCTGCACGAAGTCGCGGAAGGCCGACACGCGCTTGGATTGCCGCAACTCCTCGGGGTAGGCGAGGAAGACGGGCACCTCGACCGACTCGACGTCCGGCAGCACCCGCACGACCGACGGGAAGTCCTCGATGATGTAGTCGGGCAGCACGCCGATCCCGAGATTGGACAGCACCGCCTGCAGCACGCCGAAGTAGTTGTTCACCGTCAGCATCGACTGGATGTCGAAGGTCAGCAGCTGCTGCACCAGGTTCAGGCCCGCCGTCACCTGGGCCGAACGCGGATTCTGGCAGATCAGACGATGACTTGCCAGATCGGCGGGCGTCTTCGGCTCGCCCCGGTCGGCCAGGTATTCCGGCGTCGCGTAGAGCCGCATCCGGATGCTCATCAGCCGCTTGCGGATCAGGTCGGCCTGGCTGGGCTCCTTCATGCGGATCGCCACGTCGGCCTCGCGCATGGGCAGGTCGAGCACGCGCTCTTCCAGCATCAGGTCGATCTTCAGGTCGGGGAACTTCTCGTACAATTTGGCCAGCCGCGGCGCCAGCCACAGCACGCCGAAGCCGTGCGTGGTCGTCACCTTCAACTCGCCGAAGACCTCTTCCTCGCTGTCGCGGATGCGCGCGGTGGCGGCCTCGACGCGTTTCATCATCGCCTGCGTGGCATCGAACAGCAGCTCGCCCTGTTCGGTCAGAATCAGCCCCCGCGCGTGGCGGTGGAACAGGGTGGTGTTCAGCATCTCCTCGAGCGCGCGAATCTGCCGCGACACCGCCGATTGCGACAGGTGCAGCGTATCTCCCGCATGGGTCAGGCTGCCGACGTCGGCGACCGCGTGAAAGATTCGAAGCTTGTCCCAGTCCATGTTCGCAACTTTTTTCATGCTGAGCCCGGCGAAACGAAACGCCCGGCGATGTGTGGCCCCGTTTACGCAACAATGCCGTGAATGCACCAGAAATTTCTATGCAGGTCAGATATTATGACCTAAATTTCATGTTAAAATACCGACAACGGCGCGCATCCGGGCGCAGGGAGAACGCAGATGAGCAAACCGCAGATTTCGCTGAACGACCGCTTCGACCTGACCAAGGACACGGTCCTTCTGAACGGCACGCAGGCGCTCGTGCGTCTCATGCTGATGCAAAAGGCGCGCGACGTCGCGGCCGGGCTCGACACGGCCGGTTACGTCACCGGGTATCGCGGCTCTCCGCTGGGCGCGGTCGACCTGCAGATGACCCGCGCCAAGAAGCACCTCGAGGCCGCCGACGTGCTGTTCCGCGAGGGGCTGAACGAGGATCTCGCCGCGACCGCGCTCTGGGGCAGCCAGCAGGCCGAGCTGCGCGGCGAGGGCAAGCACGACGGCGTCTTCGGCCTGTGGTACGGCAAGGGCCCGGGCGTCGACCGGTCGGGCGACGTGTTCAAGCACGCCAACATGGCCGGCTCGTCGAAGCACGGCGGCGTGCTGGTGGCGATGGGCGACGACCACACCGGCGAAAGCTCGACCGTCTTGCACCAGTCCGAATGGGCGCTGATCGACGCCTACATGCCGATTGTATCGCCCGCGGGCGTGCAGGAGATCCTGGATTACGGCGTGTATGGATACGCTTTGTCCCGCTTTTCCGGGCTCTGGGTCGGCCTCAAGACCATGAAGGACACGATCGAGGCGACCGCCGTCGTCGACGGCCGGCCCGACCGGATGCAGATCGTCACCCCCGATTTCGCCATGCCCGAAGGCGGGCTGAACATCCGCTTGGGCGACACGCCGCACGCGCAAGAGGCGCGGATGATCGACTACAAGCGCTACGCCGCCGAGGCGTTCAGCCGCGCCAACGGCATGGACAAGCGCATGCACGGCAAGGCGGGCGCCAAGATCGGCTTCGTCTCGGCGGGCAAGAACTGGCTGGACCTCGTGCACGCCATGTCGCTGCTGGGCCTCGACGAGGCCGCGTGCGAACGGCTGGGCATCACCACCTACAAGGTCGGGCAGACCTTCCCGCTGGACATGCAGGGCTTCCACGACTGGGCCGAGGGGCTCGACCTGATCGTGGTGGTCGAGGAAAAGCGCAAGCTGATCGAGATCCAGATCAAGGAGGCGCTGTTCGACGACAACCGCTACCGCGTCTACGGTTGGTACAAGGGCGGCGCCGGCGGCATGCACCGCGAGGAATTGTTCCCCACGCGCGGCGCGCTCGACCCGGTCTGGATCGCGCGCAAGCTGGGCGACATCCTGATCGAGGAGGGCCGCGGCACCGACCGCGTCAAGGCAGGCCTGCAGCAGATCGAGGACGCGCAGAAGGCCGACAATTCCGAGGAGCTGGCCGCGCGGCTGCCCTATTTCTGCTCGGGCTGCCCGCACAACACCTCGACCAAGGTGCCCGAGGGCTCGCGCGCCTATGCCGGCATCGGCTGCCATTACATGGTACAATGGATGGACCGCGAGACGACCGGCTTCACCCACATGGGTGGCGAGGGCGTCAACTGGGTGGGCGAGGCGCCGTTCTCGACCCGCGGCCACGTGTTCCAGAACCTCGGCGACGGGACGTACAATCACTCGGGCGTGCTGGCGATCCGCGCAGCGCTCGCCCAGGGCACCAACATCACCTACAAGATCCTCTACAACGACGCCGTCGCCATGACCGGCGGCCAGCCGAACGAGGGCGGGCTTTCGCCCCAGCGTATCGTGGCCGAGTTGCGCGCCATGGGCGTCGGCACCGTCTTCGTCGTGCACGACGAAAAGGAACCGGTCGAGCGCGCCGACTACCCGCGCGAGGTCGAGATCCTCGAACGCTCGGAAATGGAGGCCGTGCAGAAGCGCTGCGCGCAGATCGAGGGCGTGTCGGCCATCGTCTACATCCAGACCTGCGCCGCCGAGAAGCGCCGCCGCCGCAAGCGCAAGCAGTTCCCCGATCCCGACAAGCGCGTGTTCATCAACACCGATGTCTGCGAGGGCTGCGGCGATTGCGGGGTACAATCCAACTGTGTCTCGATCGTGCCGGTCGAGACCGAGCTGGGCCGCAAGCGCGCGATCGACCAGTCGAGCTGCAACAAGGATTTCTCTTGCCTCAAGGGCTTTTGCCCGTCGTTCCTCACGCTTGAGGGGGCAAGCCCGAAGAAGTCCGCCACCACCGACGTGACGCTGCCCGACATGCCGCTGCCCACGCTTCCGGCGATACAATCCAGCTGGAACGTGATCGTCACCGGCGTCGGCGGCACCGGCGTCGTGACCATCGGCGCCGTGCTGGCGCAGGCCGCCCAGATCGACGGCAAGGGCGCCGCGATGATGGAGATGGCGGGCCTCGCCCAGAAGGGCGGCGCCGTGCACATCCACCTGCGCCTCGCCGAGAAGCCCGCGGACATCAGCGCCGTGCGCGTCGCCACCGGCGAGGGCGACGCCCTGATCGGCGGCGACCTCGTGGTCAGCGCCGGCGCCAAGACGCTGGGCCTGATGCGCCCCGGCACCGGCGGCGCCGTGGTCAACAGCCACGAGATCATCACCGGCGACTTCACCCGCGACACCGAGTTCACCATCCCCACCGACCGCCTGCGCCTGTCGATCGAGGCGAAGGTCAAGGACCGCCTGACGATGTTCGACGCCTCCGAGCTCGCCCGCGCCACGCTGGGCGATTCGATCTTCTCGAACATGATGATCCTCGGCGCCGCCTGGCAGGGCGGTCTCGTCCCGCTGACCTACGAGGCCATCGCCGAGGCGATCCGCCTCAACGGCGCCGCGGTCGAGGGCAATCTGCGCGCCTTCGAGCTGGGCCGCTGGGCCGCGCTGCACCCCGAGGACGCCGCCCGCGTCCTGACGCCGACCGTGGTCGAGAAGCCGAAGACCACAGAAGACCGCATCGCCTTCCGCGCCGATCACCTGAAGAAATACCAGGGCCGGCGGCTGGCGAAACGCTACCGCGCGCTGGTCGACGGCATCGACGATCCCGCCCTGCGCGAGGCGGTCGCCAAGGGATACCACAAGGTGCTGGCCTACAAGGACGAATACGAGGTCGCGCGCCTGCATCTCGACAGCCGCGCCAAGGCCCGCGAACAGTTCGACGGCGAATTCAGGATGACCTTCCACCTCGCCCCGCCGGTGATGTCGAAGACCGGCTCGGACGGGCGCCCGGTCAAGAAACCCTTCGGGCCGCGCATGCTGACCGCCTTCCGCCTGCTCGCGCCGATGAAGGTGCTGCGCGGCACGCCGCTCGACCCGTTCGGCCGCAGCGCCGAGCGCCGGATGGAGCGCGCGCTGATCGAGCAGTACGAAGCGGACATGGCCGAGTGGCTGCCCAAGGCGCGCCCCGAAACCCGCGACGCGCTGATCGCGCTGGCCGAGCTGCCGCTGTCGATCCGCGGCTTCGGCCCGGTGAAGGAGACCAACGCCGCCAAGGCCGAGAAGCGGCGCGAGGAGATCCTCGCCGTGCTGCGGCAGGGTGGTGTCGGCATGGCGAAGGCGGCGGAATAACCCCGCCGCCCTAGCGTCACGCCAGCGTCACGAAGCTGCGGCACAAGGACGGACCATGCCCAGACGATCCGTCCCGATGCCCGCACCGGGCCACGCCGCGCGCGACATCTCTTACAGCTACTCCGCCTCGACCCGGGGCGGACGCGCGCTCATCCGCCTGATGGAGAACGCCACCGGACGCGTCGGCCTCATACGCCGCGCCCGTGGCTACGAGACCGAGATTGCCGGCGGCCGCGACTTCTGGCAGGTGATGGTCGAACGCTACGGCCTGCAGCTCGAGATCGTGGCGGGCAGCCTCGCGAACCTGCCCGCCACCGGCCCGCTGATCGTCATCGCGAACCACCCCTACGGCATCCTCGACGGGCTGATGCTGGGCCACATCCTGTCGGTCGCGCGCGGCGATTTCCGCATCCTCGCGCATCGCGTCTTCCGCAAGGCGCAAGAGCTCGAGCGCATCGTGCTGCCGGTCGATTTCGACGACACCAAGGACGCCGCCCAGCGCAACATCGAGACGCGGCGCGCCGCGCTCGACTATCTGGGGCAGGGCGGCTGCGTCGGCGTCTTTCCCGGCGGCACCGTCTCGACCGCGGTGCGCCCCTTCGCGCACCCGATGGACCCGGGCTGGCGCGCCTTCACCGCGCGCATGATCGCCAAGTCGGACGCGACCGTGGTGCCGATCTATTTCGACGGCCACACCTCGCGCCTGTTCCAGCTCGCCTCGCACCTGCACGTCACGCTGCGCATGGGCCTGCTGATCCAGGAATTCCGCAAGCGTGTCGATACACCCGTGCGCGTCGCCATCGGCGAACCGATCCCGCGGGCGGCGATCGACGCACGCGCGCGGGATTCGCGCGAGATGATGGATTTCCTGCGACAAACCACCTATGCGCTGTCACCGGTGCCGTTGCGCTCGACCGATTACGGATTCGAGTTCGAGACGCGGCACCTGCGCCCCGGGCAAGAGGTCCGTCGGCGCTACTGAACGCGCGAGGGGTACAATGGCGGTAGGCGTATTCGATTCGGGGCTGGGCGGCCTGACCGTGCTGGACGCGGTGGCGCGGCGTCTGCCCGACGTGCCCTTCGTCTACTACGCCGACAGCCGCAACGCCCCCTACGGCGTGCGCGAGGCAGACGATATCCACGCGCTCACCGTCGCCGCCACCGAACGGCTGTTCGCCGCCGGCTGCGACCTGGTGATCCTCGCCTGCAACACCGCCAGCGCCGCCGCCCTGCGCCGCATGCAGGAAACATGGGTGCCGCGCGACAAGCGCGTGCTCGGCGTCTTCGTACCGCTGATCGAGGCGCTGACCGAACGGCAATGGGGTGACAATTCTCCCCCGCGCGAGGTCGCCGTGAAGCACGTGGCCCTGTTCGCCACGCCCGCCACCGTGCGCAGCCGCGCCTTCCAGCGCGAACTGGCATTCCGCGCCATCGGCGTCGATGTCGAGGCGCAGGCCTGCGGCGGTCTCGTCGACGCGATCGAGGACGGCGACATGATCCTGGCCGAGGCGCTGGTGCGCAGCCACGTGGACGCGCTCAAGCGCAAGATGCCCCACCCCGAGGCGGCGATCCTCGGCTGCACGCATTACCCGCTGATGCAGGAGATCTTCCAGGACGCGCTGGGGCCGGACGTCTCGGTCTACAGCCAGGCGAACCTGGTGGCCGAATCGCTGGCCGACTACCTGACGCGCCACCCGAACATGCTGGGGCAGGGGGCCGAGTCGGGGTTCCTGACCACCGGCAACCCGCTCAAGGTCTCGCAGCGCGCGACGCAATTCCTGCGACGAAAGATCGACTTCGCCGCCGCCTGACGCGGCCCACCGACCTTTCCCCATCGCATCCAGTCCAGGAGCAATCCCATGACCCATTCCATCGCCATCATCGGCGCCTCCGGCTATACCGGGGCCGAGCTGATCCGCCTGCTGGCCACCCATCCCGAGATGCGAATCACGGCGCTCGCCGCGAATTCCAAGGCCGGGCAGCCGCTGTCGGCGGTGTTTCCGCACCTGCGCCACCTCGACCTGCCCGATCTCGTGACCTGGGAAGAGATCGATTTCGACGGCATCGACCTGTGCTTCTGCGCCCTGCCGCACAAGACGAGCCAGGAGGTGATCGCGAGGCTGCCCGAGGGGCTGAAGATCGTCGACCTGTCGGCCGATTTCCGGCTGCGCGACCCAGCCGCCTACAAGAAATGGTACGGCAACGATCACGCCGCGCCCGAGCTTCAGGCCGAGGCGGTCTATGGCCTGACCGAGTTCTACCGCGACGAGATCGCCGCCGCGCGCCTGGTCGCCGGCACCGGCTGCAACGCCGCGACCGGGCAGTACATCCTGCGCCCGCTGATCAAGGCCGGCGCGGTCGACCTCGACGACATCATCCTCGATCTGGCCTGCGGCGTGTCGGGCGCGGGCCGCAGCCTCAAGGAAAACCTGCTGCACGCCGAACTGTCCGAGGGCACGAACGCCTATTCGGTCGGCGGCACGCACCGCCACCTGGGCGAGTTCGACCAGGAGTTCAGCGCCCTTGCGGACCGCGAGGTGCGCATCCGCTTCACGCCGCACCTGGCGCCGTTCAACCGCGGCATCCTCGCCACCGCCTACCTGACCGGCGACGCGCGCGCGGTCCACGCCGCGCTGTCGCAGGCCTACGCGGATGAGCCGTTCATCACCGTCCTGCCGATGGGCGAGACGCCGTCGACCCACCACGTGCGCGGCTCGAACTTCTGCCATATCGGCGTGGTGGCCGACCGGATCGACGGGAAATGCAACGTGGTCGCGGCGCTCGACAACCTGTGCAAGGGCTCGTCCGGCCAGGCGCTGCAGAACGCCAACCTGATGCTGGGATGCCCGGAAACCGCCGGCCTACTGCTGGCGCCCTGCTTCCCGTAAGCGGTCTTCGAACCGGCCGCGGCATGCCCGTCGCGGCCGGCCTTTGCGGGACAAAGGTTGCCAACAGGTAAACCCGTCCCTGCAAGTCATTGATTTCCTTCGGGCGCCTGCATGTCCCATCGTGGGACACCCGAATCCGGCCCATTTCGGCTGGGTCGCCGGGGCGGCAAATTGACCGCCGCGGCGGGCAGGGCTTCCGCAAACCCCCCGAGTCCCTATATCCTGCCCAGGACCATCCGGGGGAGCCATGGCACTCACATCCTTGAAGAAGAAGCGCCGGATCCAGATCGTCGCCCTCGCGGCCGTGGCCCTGATGGGCTCGACCGCGCTGATCGGCTACGCGATGCAGGACGGGATCAACTTCTTCCGCTCGCCCAGCCAGGTGATGGCCGAACCGCCCGCGGCAGCTGAAACCTTCCGCATCGGCGGGCTGGTCGAGGAAGGCAGCCTGGTCCGCGGCGACGGCGAGCGGATCCGCTTCAACGTGACCGACGGCGGCGCCTCGGTCCCGGTGGTCTTCTCGGGCGTGCTGCCCGACCTCTTTGGCGAGAACCAGGGCATGGTCGGTACCGGCCGCTACGTGGACGGCGTCTTCGAGGCGTCCGAGATCCTCGCCCGCCATGACGAGACCTACATGCCCAAGGAAGTCATCGACGCGCTGAAGGAGCAGGGCACCTACGTGGAGCCCGCCCCCGGCAGCTGACGGCGCGGCTTACTTGCCGCGCCAGATCCACCCGCCACCGAAGATGCGCGTGCCCTCGGGATCGTAGAACACGCAGGCCTGGCCCGCGCTCACGCCTTCCTCGGGGGTCAACAGCTCGACCTCGGCCTCGGTCTCGGAAATCGGCCGCAGCACCGCCTCGCGCGGCGGACGGGTCGAGCGGACCTTGACCGACAGGTGCCATTCCGCCCGCGAGGTCAGCGGTTCGTCGCCCAGCCAGTTGATCTCGCGCACCGGAATCGTCCGTGTGGCGAGCATCTCCTTCGGGCCGACGATCACGCGGCGATTCTCGACGTCGAGCTTCACCACGTAGAGCGGATCGCTCAGCCCGCCGATGCCGAGACCGCGGCGCTGCCCGATCGTGTAGTGGATCACCCCGCGATGCTGACCCAGCACGCGCCCCTCGGGATCGACGATGTCGCCCGGCTCTGCCGCGCCCGGGCGCAGCTTCTCGATCACCGAGGCATAATCGCCGTTCGGCACGAAGCAGATGTCCTGGCTGTCTGGCTTGTCCGCCACGCTCAAGCCGTAGCGCGCGGCCAGCCGGCGCGTGTCGTCCTTGGACGGCAGGTGGCCCAGCGGGAAGCGCAGGAAATCCAGCTGCTCCTGCGTCGTCGAGAACAGGAAATAGCTCTGGTCGCGGTTGGAATCGGCAGCACGGTGCAGCTCGGCCCCGCCGGGGCCGGCCTTGCGCTGGATATAGTGCCCGGTCGCCATGCAATCGGCATCGAGATCGCGGGCTGTCTGCAGCAGGTCCTTGAACTTCACCCGTTCGTTGCAGCGGATGCAGGGCACCGGCGTGGCACCGCCCAGGTAGCTGTCGGCGAATTCGTCGATCACCGCCTCTCGGAAGATGTTCTCGTAGTCGAGCACGTAGTGCGGGAATCCCATCTCGTCGGCCACGCGGCGCGCGTCGTGGATGTCGAGGCCGGCGCAGCACGCGCCCTTCTTGGCCAGCGCCGCACCGTGATCGTAAAGCTGCAGCGTGACGCCGACCACGTCGTAGCCTTCCTCCTTCAGCATCGCGGCCACGACGGAACTGTCGACGCCGCCGGACATGGCGACGACCACGCGGGTGTCGGAAGGAGCTTTGGGCAGGCCGAGCGAGTTGAGCGGGCTTGCGTCGAGGGGCATGGGCATTCTCCGGAAGTTGGGCGGAATATAAGAAAATCCGAAGCTTTCTCAAGGTGTCGGTTCAGGCGCCGTTAAGTGCGTTGTGAAATCAAGGACCCCGGTAAACGGAGTGGGGTTTTGGTCATGTTTCTCAAGAAGGTCGACGGTCCCCGCGCGGTCAAGCTGCCTGACGGCACCTTCTTGACGCGCGCCGATCTTCCGGCAGCCGATACCAAACGCTGGGTCGCCTCGCGCAAGGCGGCCGTGGTAAAGGCGGTCCAATACGGATTGCTGTCGGTCGAACAGGCCATGGAACGCTATGCGCTGAGCGAGGAAGAGCTGTCGCACTGGCTGCGCGCCGCCACCCAGCACGGGGAAGAGGCGTTGAAAACGACGCGGATCCAGAAATTTCGTCAACCATAGGTTGGATTTACCATTCTAGGCATTATGGTAAGGTGGTGTTAACTATTTTCCGACAGGTTAATCTCAGCTCGTGACATAATGACTGGAGACAGCCCATGCGCATCCTGTTGGTCGAGGATGATCCCACCACCGCCAAGAGCATCGAACTGATGCTCGGGCACGCCAACCTGAACGTCTACACGACCGATCTTGGCGAAGAGGGGGTCGATCTTGCGAAGCTGTACGATTACGACCTCATCCTCCTCGATCTGAACCTGCCCGACCTGAACGGGTACGAGGTGCTGCGCCAGCTGCGCGTCGCGCGGATCGAGACGCCGATCCTGATCCTGTCGGGCGAGGACGAGACGGAGAGCAAGATCAAGGGCTTCGGCTTCGGCGCCGACGATTACCTGACCAAACCCTTCCACCGGGACGAGCTGATCGCGCGCATCCATGCGATCATCCGGCGCTCGAAGGGGCATTCCCAGTCAATCATCCGGACCGGCAAGGTCGCGGTCAACCTGGACGCCAAGACGGTCGAGGTCAGCGGCAAGGCCGTGCACCTGACCGGCAAGGAGTACCAGATGCTCGAGCTTCTCAGCCTGCGCAAGGGCACGACGCTGACCAAGGAGATGTTCCTCAACCATCTCTACGGCGGCATGGACGAGCCCGAGCTTAAGATCATCGATGTCTTCATCTGCAAGCTGCGCAAGAAGCTTTCCGAGGCCACCGGCGACAGCAACTACATCGAGACGGTGTGGGGCCGCGGCTACGTCCTGCGGGATCCCGAGCCTGCCGTCGACGATCCGGCCCGCGTGGCGGTGAACGGCTGATTTCGGTCGATCGCGGCGCTGGATTTCCCCCCGGACGGGACCTATCACTCGGTCGATGACCGAGAGAGGACGCGTTCATGGCGAAAAAGGCGATCGCCGCGCTGACCGAAGCCGAGGCCAGCGAAGAACTTGCGCGGCTCGCGCACGAATTGGCGCGCGCGGATCAGGCGTATCACGGTGACGACGCCCCCGTTCTTTCCGACGCCGAATACGACCGCCTGAAGCGGCGCAACGCCGAGATCGAGGCGCACTTTCCCGCGCTCAGGCGCGACGACAGTCCCAGCGACCGGGTCGGCGCGGCGCCCTCCGAAGGCTTCGCGAAGGTGCGCCATGCGATCCGCATGATGTCGCTGTCAAACGCGTTCTCGGACGAGGAATTGCAGGATTTCGACAAGGGCGTGCGCCGGTACCTCGGCTTCGGCCCGGACGAACCGCTGAGCTACACGGCCGAACCCAAGATCGACGGTCTCTCGCTTTCGCTGCGCTACGAGAACGGCCGCCTTGTGCAGGCCGCGACCCGTGGCGACGGGGCGGTGGGCGAAAACGTCACGGCCAACGCCGTGATGATCGACGACATTCCCGACCGGATCGACGGCGCGCCCGACCTGCTCGAAGTACGCGGCGAGGTCTACATGAGCCATGCCGATTTCGAAGCGCTCAACCTCCGCCAGGCCGAGAAATCGGCGCGCACCTTCGCCAATCCACGCAACGCCGCCGCCGGCAGCCTGCGCCAGCTCGACCCCGAGGTGACTCGCGGCCGTCCGCTGAAATACTTCGCGTATTCCTGGGGCGCGTTGTCGGCGCGCCTCGCCGACACGCAGATGGCCGCGATCGAGCGGTTGGCGCAGCTGGGGTTCCGCACGAACCCGCTCACGAAAGTCGTCGAGGACGTGGACGCGATGCTGCGCCACTACGTCGAGATCGAGGCGCAACGGGCGACGCTGGGCTACGACATCGACGGCGTCGTCTACAAGGTGAACGCGATCGACCTGCAGGATCGGCTGGGCTTCCGCTCGACCACGCCCCGCTGGGCGATCGCCCACAAGTTCCCGGCCGAGCTTGCCTGGACCTGGCTCGACGGCATCGACGTCCAGGTCGGGCGCACGGGTGCGCTGTCGCCCGTGGCGCGGCTGCGCCCGGTGACGGTCGGCGGCGTGGTCGTGTCGAACGCGACATTGCACAACGAGGATTACATCGCCGGCCGCGACGCGAAGGGCGAGCCGATCCGCGACGGCAAGGACATCCGTGTCGGCGACTTCGTGCAGGTCTACCGCGCCGGGGACGTCATCCCGAAGATCGCGGATGTCGATCTGGAGCGCCGGCCAAAGGACGCGCAGCCGTTCGACTTCCCGCACCTGTGCCCGCAATGCGGGTCCGACGCGATCCGCGAGGCGGGCGATTCCGTGCGCCGTTGCTCGGGCGGGCTGATCTGCCCGGCGCAGGCGGTCGAGCGCCTCAAGCATTTCGTGTCCCGCGCGGCCTTCGACATCGACGGCCTCGGCGCCAAGCAGGTCGAACAGTTCTACGCCGACGGCTGGATCGCCGAGCCAGCCGACATCTTCACGCTCGAAGACCGGTTCGGCAGCGGCATGCAGCAGTTGAAGAACCGCGAGGGGTGGGGCGAGAAATCGGCTGAGAACCTGTTCCGCTCGATCCGCGAGCGTCGCCGGATCCCGCTGGGCCGGCTGATCTTCGCGCTGGGAATCCGCCATGTGGGCGAACAGGCCTCGCTGCTGCTGGCGCGGACCTACGGCACATGGGAGGCGTTCGAGACCGCGATGGTCGACGCTGCGCTTATGGAGGGGCCCGCCTGGGACGCGCTTCTGTCGATCGACGGCGTGGGCCGTGTTCTGGCGCAATCGCTGGTGGCGACCATGAACCAGGATGCCGAGCGCGCGGTGATCGACCGGCTGGTCGCCCTGCTCGAGATCGAAGAGGCCGAGGCGCCCAACGTCGCG
This sequence comes from Citreimonas sp., assembly GCF_042096055.1. Lineage (NCBI taxonomy): Bacteria > Pseudomonadati > Pseudomonadota > Alphaproteobacteria > Rhodobacterales > Roseobacteraceae > Citreimonas > Citreimonas sp. The sequence goes on from NZ_JBELMH010000001.1 coordinate 46,241, forward strand.
GACTCGCCCGTCGCCAACAAGACGATCGTCTTCACCGGCACGCTCGAGCGGATGACACGGGCCGAGGCGAAGGCGCGGGCCGAGGCGTTGGGGGCGAAGGTGTCCGGCTCAGTCTCGTCGAAGACCGACATCGTGGTGGCGGGGCCGGGAGCGGGCAGCAAGGAAAAGAAGGCCCGTGACCTTGGGCTGACGGTGCTCGATGAGGATGCGTGGCTGGACCTCGTCGGCCGATGAGCGGACGCCCCGAACGTCTCTGGCCGCTCTTCGCCGAGGTCCAGAGTCTGGACGGCATCGGCCCGAAGACGGCGCAGGCGCTGGCGCAGACCGGGATCGAGGCGATCCGCGACCTGCTGTTCACCCTGCCGTATTCGGGGATCGACCGGCGCCCGCGTGACACGATCCGGGGCGCGGATCTGCCGGCGACGCTGACCGTGCCGGTCGTGGTGGGGCAGCATCGCCCGCCCCGCAAGCGCAGCGGCGCCTACCGGATCGAGGTCGACGATGCCGCAATGCGCTTCCAGATCGTCTATTTCCACGCGCGGCCGGAATACTTGATGCGGCTTCTGCCCCCAGGCAGCCGACGGTTGGTGTCGGGCCGCGTCGAGCTGTTCGACAACGTGCCGCAGATGACGCATCCGGACCATGTACTCGATCCCGCGGACGCCGGTTCGATGCCGGAATTCGAACCCGTCTACCCGCTGACCGCAGGCGTGACGCAGAAGATAATGACCAAGGCGGTCGCCCATGCGCTGGCCAAGGCGCCGGAGCTGGCCGAGTGGATCGATCCCGCGCTGGTCGCGAAAGAGGGTTGGCCCGGTTGGCGCGATGCCCTCTCCGCGGCGCACGCACCCGACCACACGGTTAATCTTGCGCCGACCGACGTGAACCGTGCGCGATTGGCCTATGACGAATTGCTGGCCCACCAATTGACGCTTGCCCTGGCGCGTCGCGCCCGCCGGACCCGTCCCGGTAAGATCACGCAAGGTGACGGTCGTTTGCGCACGATCGTGCGCGGCGCCCTCGAGTTCTCGCCGACCGGGGCGCAGCTGCGCGCGCTCGAGGAAATCACCGCCGATATGGCGCGGCCCGAGCGCATGAACCGCCTGCTTCAGGGAGACGTCGGATCCGGCAAGACGCTTGTCGCGCTGCTGGCGCTGCTCAACGCGGTAGAGGCCGGCGGGCAGGGCGTGATGATGGCGCCGACCGAGATCCTCGCGCGCCAGCACTACGATGGCCTCGCCCCGATGGCGCAGACCGCGGGCGTGACCCTGGAGCTGCTGACTGGCCGCGACAAGGGAGCCGAACGCGCTCGAAAACTGGCAGCGCTCAAAGCCGGCGAGATCGACATCCTCGTGGGCACCCATGCCGTTTTTCAGGATGACGTGGTCTTTGCGGACCTGCGCTTGGCCATCGTCGATGAGCAGCATCGCTTCGGCGTCCGTCAGCGTATGGAATTGGGACGCAAGGGCGACGGGGCGGACGTCTTGGTCATGACGGCGACGCCGATTCCCCGCAGTCTCGCGCTGGCGCAATATGGCGACATGGACGTCTCGGTGCTCGACGAGAAGCCGCCCGGGCGGCAACCCGTGCAGACCGCGCTGATCTCGGAGGAGCGGATGACCGAGGTCGTGGACCATCTGCGCCGGGCGATTTCGGAAGGGCGGCAGGCCTATTGGGTCTGTCCGCTGGTCGAGGAAAGCGAAACCTCGGACCTCGCCGCGGCCGAGGCGCGCTATGCCCATCTGCGCGCGGCCCTGGGTGAAGATGCCGTGGGGCTAGTTCACGGGCAGATGCCGCACGCCGACAAGGATGCGGCAATGGCCCGGTTCAATGCGGGAAACACCGCCCTGCTGGTCGCGACGACGGTGATCGAGGTGGGCGTGAACGTGCCGAACGCGTCGATCATGGTGATCGAGCGGGCCGAGGCGTTCGGCCTTGCACAATTGCACCAGCTGCGCGGACGGGTCGGCCGCGGCACGGCGGCGTCGACCTGCGTGCTGCTCTACCGCCCTCCGCTGGGCGAGGCCGGGATGCGCCGGCTGACCACGCTGCGCGAAACCGAGGACGGCTTTCGCATCGCCGAGGTCGACCTGGAAATGCGCGGCGCGGGGGATGTCATCGGCGTCGCCCAGTCCGGCGTACCGCGCTTCCGTATCGCCGATCTCGAACGTCAGGCCGGACTGATGGCCACGGCGCAAAGCGACGCGCGCCGTCTGCTGGAGCTCGACCCCGAGCTGAAGACGGAGCGGGGGCGGGCGGCGCGCACGTGGCTTTGGCTGATGCGACAGGACGAAGCCATCAGGCTGATCTCTGTCGGTTGACCCCGGCGCGCCGCCCTTCTGCACAATCACGTTCCTGGGGAGAACATGGTATGTTCTCAAGTGTTCTCATAAAGTTCTTTACAATGCGTGAACAAAGTGGAACAAATGAGAAACGAACACGGAGGATGCCATGTACCACACCGTCAAGACCGCACTGGATCGCCGCGACACCGGCCTATGGAACGACGTCGCGGGCGGCCTGTCGCTTGCGGTCATCTTCTACGGGGCACTGCATCTGCCCGTGATCGTCTGAGTTTTGCCTGCGTGTCGCACCCTTCGCGCATCCTGTCCCGGTGCGCGATCACGGGTCGTCCTGTCTGCCTGACGTCGAATGTCCGTTCCATGGCGACACGCCACTGACGCCGCTTCCTGTCCCGGAAGCGGCGTTTTTTTCAGTTGCCTCAGGCGCGCTCGCTGGCGGTTTCCGCCTGATGGGCGGCCTCGGCGGCGGCCTCGATCGACAGCATGATCGACGCGTGACGGTTCTTGAACGCGGCGGCCGGGCGCAGCACCTCGAACCCGTCGAAGGGCGCCGCGGGCGTGGGTCCGTCTTCCTTCAGCACCGCGCGCAACGCGTCGCGGGCCGCGTCCAGTTCGTTCGGGCTGCGCCCGATGATTGCCGATCCGACCACGGACGCCGCGGCCTGACCCAGCGCGCAGGCCTTCACGTCCTGCCCGAACGCCGCGATCCGACCATCGGCCAGCACCACATCGACGGTTACGGTCGAGCCGCAAAGCGGCGAGCGTTTCTTGACGGTCGCCTGCGGGTCGTCCAGACGGCCCAGATGCGGAATACCGGCCGCAAGCTCGAGAATGCGACCCGAATAGAGCTTGATGAGATCGGAGTCCCCGGACATGGCTTTCCCTTCGACGGCGTGACCCATAGATAGGCGTTCGAGCGCCAGAGCAAAACGGTTTTTCCCATGCACACCGATCAGACATTCGACCCGGCGACGCTGCGCTACGACGCGGCCGGACTCATCCCCTGCATCGCGCAGGAGGACGGCACGGGCGACGTTCTCATGATGGCGTGGATGAACGTCGACGCCGTCGAGCGTACGCTGCAGACGGGTCGAGTCACGTACTGGTCACGGTCGCGGGCTGCGTTCTGGGTCAAGGGCGAAAGCTCGGGCCACGTGCAGGAACTTGTCGATCTGCGCGTCGATTGCGACCGGGATTGCCTGCTCGTGATCGTTCGGCAGACCGGGCCCGCCTGCCACACGAATCGCAAGAGCTGTTTCTACACGGCGGTTCGGGATGGGCAGGAGACGGAACTGATGAAGCCGGAACGCGACTGACCGGTACGATCAGGCGCCCGAAGACGTGTTGAGGCGGTCAATCCTGCGACAATCCGACGAGGCTGCGCAGGTCACCCGGCGAAAGGCCCTCGTCCCGGTAGGCAGCGATCGCGCGGGCGTCGTCGCGCTTGGCAAGCCTGCGGCCCTCCGGATCGCGGATCAGGCGATGGTGCAGGTAGACCGGGGCGGGCAGACCGAAGAGATCCTGCAGAACCCTGTGGATCCAGGTCGAATCGCGCAGATCCGCGCCGCGAACCACGTGGGTGACACCTTGCGCGCCGTCGTCGAGCACGACCGACAGATGGTAGCTTCCGGGAAAGTCGCGACGGGACAGCACGACGTCTCCGACCTGGTCGATCAGGTCTTCGGCCGGGCGCGTCCGCGTCTGGATGTATCCTTGGTCGGTCTCGTCGAAGCGGATTGTACTCAGGCCCAGACGGTCCAGTGCCGCGCGCATGTCCAGCCGCAAGGCGGTATTCTCCGGCAACGGCGCATCCGGCGTTCGGGGCAAGATCCGGCAGGTGCCAGGGTAGACGATCCCGTCCGGGCCGCGCGCCGGTTCCGCACCTTCCTGCGGCGCGCTTGCGGCCGCGGCGATATCCCGTCTGGTGCACGAACAGGCGTAAAGCAATCCTTCGCGCCACAGCCATCGCAAGGCATCGACATAGGCATCCAGCCGGTCCGACTGGCGCATCGGCGGCGCATCCCAGTGTATCCCGAGCCAGGCGAGATATTCGTAGATGGCGCTCTCCCACGCGGGACTCGAGCGCGTCCGGTCGATATCCTCGATCCGCAGCAGGAATCGCCCGCCGTTGGCGCGCGCCAGATCGTGCGCAACCCACGCCGAATAGGCGTGGCCCAGATGCAAGGGGCCTGTAGGCGAGGGCGCGAACCGGGTCACGAGCCGTCCGTTCGGCGCGCGTAAGCCCGCCATGCCGCGTTCGGCGCCGTCCGTCGTCACTCGGCCGCCTGAGCCGCCTGCTGGGACTGAAGCCACTCGGCCCATGCGGCCTTGGCGCGATCGGTGTACGCCTTGTACCGGTCGCGACGGCCCCGGCGCCCGCCGCGGATGCCGTCGAGCGGCCGGAACAGGCCGAAGTTCACGTTCATCGGCTGAAAGGACTTCGCCTCGGCGCCGCCGCTGATGTGGTGGATCAGGGCGCCGTGCGCGGTATCCTGCGGTACAATCGGCAGGTCGCGGCCAAGGATCTCGGACGCGGCCATCCGGCCCGCCACCAGACCCATCGCCGCGGATTCGACGTAGCCTTCGACGCCGGTCACCTGGCCCGCGAAGCGGATGTTCGGACGCGTGCGCAGCCGCATGCGGTCGTCGAGCAGCGTTGGCGAGTTCAGGAACGTGTTGCGGTGGATGCCGCCCAGACGCGCGAAATTCGCCTCTTCCAAGCCGGGGATCATGCGGAACACGTCCTTCTGCGCGCCGTATTTCATTTTCGTCTGGAAGCCGACGATGTTGTAGAGCGTGCCGAGCGCGTTGTCGCGGCGCAGCTGGACGACCGCCCACGGCTTGGTCTCGGGATCGTGCGGATTGGTCAGGCCCACCGGCTTCATCGGACCGTGGCGCAAGGTCTCGCGGCCGCGTTCCGCCATGACCTCGATCGGCAGGCAGCCGTCGAAGTAGCCCGCGGTCTCGCCTTCGTGGAACTCGGTCTTGTCGGCGGCCAGCAGCGCGTCGATGA
>NZ_JBELMH010000001.1:51656-62493 GCF_042096055.1 Citreimonas sp.
TGGGCCGCGTCGACGAACTGGCCCGTGGTCAGCATCTCGAAGGCCTTCTTGCGGGGAATGTTCCGGGACAAAGCCACCATCGGCGTCGAGCAGAACAATCCGATATTGACCCCGTTGACGCCGAACCGCGTCCCTTCGGCGGCGACGGCCATGTCGCAGGACGCCACCAGCTGGCACCCGGCGGCCGTCGCGATGCCGTGGGCCTGCGCGATGACCGGCTGGGGCAGGCGGGTCAGGCCTGTCATGACCTTGGCGCAGCGCGCGAAGAGGTCGGCGAAATAGGCCCGGCCGCCGTCCTCGGCCTGCCGCCCGGCCTGCATCTGCTTGAGATCGTGACCCGCGCAGAACGCCTTTCCGGCACCCGAGAGGACCACGACACGAACGTCGCGATCGTTTGCCAATGTATCGATCTGGGCCTGAAGCGCGGCGAGCATCTCGTCCGACAGGGCGTTCAGCCGCTCCGGCGCGTTCATCGTCAGGTGGGCCACGCGACCCTCGTCTTGGCGAACGAGCAGTTCCATCTTGTCCTCCTCACACTCTGCCGCGAGTGTAGCTGCGCCACGACAGGGAGGAAAGCGTGCCGCACTTCACCGCCGACGAGATGTCAGCCTATCTCGATGAGGTATTCCCGCAGGTCCGGGGCATGTTCGGGATCGATACACTGGAGGATGACCGCGTCGTCATGCGGCTGCACGCGGACGAGCGTCACCTGCGTCCCGGGGGAACGGTCTCTGGGCCGGCGATGTTCTCGCTCGCGGATGTCGCGGCCTACGTGGCGACCATGGCGCGCATCGGTCCCGAGGCGCTGACCGTGACCACGCATTGTTCCATCGACTTCATGCGCAAGCCGGTCTCGGGCCGCGATCTTCTGGCCGAGGCGCGGCTGCTGAAGCTCGGCAAGACGCTGAGCGTCACCGATGTTCTGCTCTACTCGGAAGGCGTCGCCGAACCCGTCGCGCATGCCAGCCTGACATACGCGATCCCGCCCCGCCGCGACGCCTAGGGTATCAGGCGCGAGACGTAACCCGGCAGGGCGAAGGACGCCACGTGTACGGCCGGATTGTAGTAATCGGTCGAGATGCCGGACGCGTCGAACCGCCCTTTCAGCACGTCCGTCGGTGTTCTGCGCCCGTCACCGTCGGTACCCCAGCCGAAGGCCATCGGCCCGCCGGCATAGGTAGGGATCGTGGCAAGATAGCAGGTGGAGTCGACGAACAACGCCCGGAAGGCGCGCATCGTGTTCGTCAGTTCCGAGCCTTGCAGGAAGGGCACGCCGTTCTGGGTCACGAGGATGCCGTCGTCGTTCAGCGCCCGCTTGGCGTGTCCGTAGAATGTATCCGTGAACAGCACTTCACCCGGTCCCAGCGGATCGGTCGAATCGACGATGATGACGTCGAACCCGCCCTTCGTGCCGCGCATGAACTCGGCGCCGTCGGCTATGACCAGCTCCAGCCGCGGGTCGTCGAACGCGCCCTGGCTGAGCGTCGGCAGGTAGCGCTTGGAGAACTCGACCACGCCGGCATCGATCTCGACCATGGTGACATGCTCGACCGTCGCGTGCTTCAGCACCTCGCGCGCCATGCCGCCGTCGCCGCCGCCGACGATACAGACGCGCCGCGCGCCGCCGTGCGCGAGGATCGGCACATGCGTCATCATCTCGTGGTAGATGAAATTGTCACCCTCGGTCGTCTGAACGACGCCGTCGAGGGTGAGAACCCGGCCGAAGGTCGGGTTCTCGAAGACGCGCAGGCGCTGATGCCCGGTCTCGCTGTCATAGTGCAGACGCTCCACCCGGAGCGACTGCGCATGGTCGGGGTGAAGCTCTTCGCGCGCCCACTCGGTCATGCGGCGATGCCGGCCTCGGCAACGACGCCCTCGCCGCGCTTGATCTCGCGCACGCGCACGTCGTCGATCTCGAACGCGGCTGCCAGCACGCCGACCGCGCGCCACGGCCGGGCGTCGCCGCACATGAACACGTCGAACGCGCCGTAGCCGATTTCGGGCCACGTGTGGACCGAGATGTGGCTTTCCGCCAGCACGGCCACGCCGGACACGCCCTGCGGAGAGAACTTGTGCGTATGGATGTGCAGCAGCGTAGCGCCGCAGGTCTCGACACAATCGCGGAAGGCCTGCGCGATGCGTGCCTCGTCGTCCAGCCCGGTGCCGTTGACCACCTCGATGATCAGGTGGGTGCCGGCATAGACGGTCTGACCGTCCCGGATGAAGTGATCGTCGCGCGATGTGTCGAAGATGTCGCGGTCGCATGCGGGGGCCTGACCCCGCGCGGTGTCTTCCTCTTGGGCGCCTGTCTCCAGACCGATCCCCAGTTGGAAGAGGTCCATGTCCTTCATGGCGTGCCCCTTCTTACCAGCAGTTCGTTCCAGTCGGCCCTTAGCGCCCCCCAGGAAGTCCTTGGGATGGGATCGGATCCGAAAGTGCGGGTCACCTAATGGGGGGCGGCGACTCGATCAAGAGGAAATTTCGCGCGTGCAGAAATTTGCTTTGCCCGACGATTCCGGGCAAAAAATGTATCTGTCCGAGCGTAAAGATGTCACCGTTAATTGTATCGGCACGATTTGCTGGTGAAGTCGTTGGAACGCCGGGGCGCGACGGCGAGTCAGGGCGACGGGATCAGGTGATGTGTCCGATTGAAGTTCTTTACGCGAAAGAGACCGCCGGGCCGAAATACATGGCCCTGGCCCGCGCCATTCGCGGCGCGGTGGACACGGCGGCGCTTGCGCCCGGTGACCGCCTGCCGCCGGTCCGGGGCCTCGCGAACCGCATAGGGGTGACGCCCGGCACCGTGGCGCGCACCTACAGCCTGTTGTGCGACGAGGGCGTCCTGCAGGCGACCGTCGGGCGCGGCACCTTCGTCGCCGGTGATGACACGCCGGCGGCGCTGTCGCTGCGGCTCGCCCCGCACAGCTTCGACTTCACGGCGCCGGGCCTGCCGGACATGGGGCAGATCGCCCTGATCCGATCGGCGCTGGGCCGCGCGCTCGACGGCGGCTCGGGCGCGGTTCTGCGCAACCCTCGGGAACATGGGGACGAGGCGGCGCGCACCGCGATGCTCGACTGGATCGAGGCCGACAGGCTGGGACGCGTGACCGTCGACGATCTGGTGCTGACGCATGGGCCGGAAAGCGCCGTTCAGACGGTCATGCAATCCGTGCTGTCCGGCACGCGGCCGGTGGTGCTGGTGGACGAGATGTCCGCGCCGCTTTTCGCGCGGGTCGCCGGCTTGCTGCGCGCCGAGGTCGTGGCGGTTCCCACGGATCGCGAGGGCATCGTGCCGACCGCGCTCGACGACATCGCGGCCGGGACCCGCGCGCGCCTGCTCTGCACGGCCGCCGAAGCGCACGACCCCACGACGCTGTCGACGCCGCTCGCGCGCCGCGAGGCGATCGCCGCCGTCGCGCGTCGTCACGATCTGCACGTCCTCGACTACGATTGTACCCGCATCGGCGCCGCGCAGGCGCCGGCCTACCGCGCGCTGCTGCCCGAGCGCGGCTGGCACGTCGGAGGATTGTCCTCCATGTTGTCGCCCTGGCTGGAATCCGCCTTCGTCGTCGCGCCGGCGGGGCAGGGCGCCGCGATGCGTACATTCGCCCACGGCGCGGGGACACGGCTGTGCGCGCCGGTGACGGGCATGCTCCCGACGCTGCTGGGCAACCCCGACACGCGCTCGGCCTGCAACCGCGTCCGGACCGAGATGAACCGCTACCTGCGCGCGGCCGCCGACGCTCTGGAGGCGTACGGCCCGGTGTGGCGCGAGGACGTGCCCTTCCTGTGGCTGCCGCTGCCGCGCGGCTGGACGGTCGACGGCTTCGTCGCGTCCGCCGTCGACGCGGGTGTTTCGGTAAGTCCCGCGGCCGCGTTCGCGCTGCCCGGCGCCCATGCGCCGCGCGCTGTGCGCATCGCGGTCGACGCGCAAGTCGCCTTCGACTGCTTCGGGCACGCGATGGCGGTCTTCGCCGCGCTGCTGGACCGCGGTCCGCAGGCGTCCGGCGCCGGAATGGAAGCCGAAGAGCCGCCTAGCGCGTGATCGCGTCTAGCACGCGGGCCCAGCTGCGGATGCCCTTGTGGAAGCTCTCGACGTCGTATTTCTCGTTCGGAGAGTGGATCTGGTCGTCGTCCTTGGCCCAGCCCAGAAGCATGGCATCCATGCCCAGGATCGACTTGAAGTAGCCCGCCACCGGGATCGACCCGCCGCAGCCGGTGAACGCCGCCTCGTCGCCCCACTCGGTGCCCAGCACGGACCGGGCGGCCTCGAAGGCGGGATGCTCGGTCGACATCTGGCTTGCGGGCGAGGCGCCGTGCGCGTGGAAGTCGACCTTGCAATCCGCCGGCACCTGCGCGCGTACCCAGTCGCGGAAGTGCTCGCGCAGGGCGTGCGGGTCCTGCTGGCCGACCAGCCGGAAGCTGACCTTCGCCGAAGCGCGCGAGGGCAGCACGGTCTTGAATCCCTCGCCGGTATAGCCGCCCTTGATGCCGTTGATCTCGGCGGTGGGGCGCGACCAGATCATCTCGAGCGCCGAGCGGTCGGCTTCGCCCGCGGGGTTCTTCAGCCCGACATGGCCCAGGAACGCATCGTGGTCGAAGCCCAGCGCCTGCCACTGCTCGGCCATGTCCTGCGGCAGTTCGGGCACGTCGTCGTAGAAATGCGGTACCTGGACCCGGCCGGCATCGTCGTGCAGCCCGCCCAGGATGCGGGTCAGCACGCGGATCGGGTTCATCGACGGGCCGCCATACATGCCCGAATGCAGGTCCTTGCCCGGGCCGGTGATGGTGATCTCCTCGCCCAGCAGGCCGCGCAGCTGGGTCATGATCGACGGCGTGCGCGACTGGAACAGCCCGGTGTCGCAGATCAGCGCCAGGTCGGCGCGCAGCTCGTCGGCGTTCTCCTTCAGGAACGGGATCAGCGAGGGCGAGCCCGATTCCTCCTCGCCCTCGAAGAAGAACGTGATGCGGCAGGGCAGCGAGCCGTTCACCTGCTGCCACGCGCGGCAGGCCTCGACGAAGGTCATCAGCTGGCCCTTGTCGTCGGACGCGCCGCGGCCGCGGATCACGCGGCCCTTCTCGGTCACCTCGATGGCGGGGTCGAAGGGGTCGCGGTTCCACAATTCCAGCGGGTCGACGGGCTGCACGTCGTAATGGCCGTAGAACAGCACGTGCGGGCCGTCGCCGGGCACGTGGCCGACGACCATCGGGTGACCCGGGGTCGGGCGCTTCTCGGCCTCGACACCCATCGAACGCAGGTCCTCGACCAGCCAGTCGGCGGCCTTCTCGCATTGCGGCTTGTACGCGGGGTCGGTCGAGATCGAGGGGATCGACAGCAGGTCGCACAGCCGGTCGAGCGCCTGCGGCAGATCGTCGTCGATGCGGGACAGGACGGTTTCCAGGCTCATGCGCGGGGCTCCTTGAAGGCGGGGGCTGGGCGTTCGGACGCGACACTACCAGAGGCCGGACCGGTGTCCAGCGCGCCCGCCGGGCCGCTTCACCAGTCGGGAAGGTTTCCCATCGTAGTCCTTTTTTCCGGGTTGACGCCTTGGCGTCCGGGGTCGATGACCCAAATGTCGGGATGCGACCGCATGTCCATCCCTGATGCATGGACACTCGGTCTTTGGGCCTGTATCCATTCAGGAAACTGAATACGGACTCGTCCGTAGCGTCCGCAAAGCATCGCCGATGCGGACACCATGCCGAAGGAGGCGCCCGGTGAACTACACCGCGACACTCGACCAAGCCCTCAACCGCCTGCACGAGGAAGGCCGTTACCGGACCTTCATCGACATCGAGCGCAAGCAGGGCCAGTTCCCGCACGCCACGTGGCGGCGCGCGGACGGGTCGGAATGTCCGATCACGGTGTGGTGCGGCAACGACTACCTGGGCATGGGGCAGCACCCCGCGGTGATGTCCGCCATGCACGAGGCGATCGACGCCACCGGCGCGGGCTCGGGCGGGACGCGGAACATCTCGGGCACGACGGTGTACCACAAGCGGCTCGAGGCCGAGCTGGCCGACCTGCACGGCAAGGAAGCGGCGCTGCTGTTCACCAGTGCCTACATAGCCAACGACGCGACGCTGTCGACGCTGCCCAAGCTGTTTCCCGGTCTCATCATCTATTCCGACGCGCTCAACCACGCCTCGATGATCGAGGGCGTGCGCCGCAACGGCGGCGCCAAGCGGATCTTCCGGCACAACGACGTGGCGCATCTGCGCGAACTGCTCGAGGCCGACGATCCGAAGGCGCCCAAGCTGATCGCCTTCGAATCGATCTACTCGATGGACGGCGATTTCGGCCCGATCGAGGCGATCTGCGATCTCGCCGACGAATTCGGCGCGCTGACCTATATCGACGAGGTGCACGCCGTCGGCATGTACGGCCCGCGTGGCGCGGGCGTGGCCGAACGCGACCGGCTGATGCACCGGCTCGACATTATCAACGGCACGCTGGCCAAGGCCTATGGCGTGATGGGCGGCTACATCGCGGCCTCGGCGAAGATGTGCGACGCGATCCGGTCCTACGCGCCCGGGTTCATCTTCACCACCTCGCTGCCGCCGGCCGTGGCGGCGGGTGCCGCGGCGTCCGTGGCGCATCTGAAACGCGACAGGAACCTGCGTGCGCTGCACCAGGAGCGCGCCAGCATCCTGAAGACGCGTCTGAAGGCGATGGGCCTGCCGATCATCGATCACGGCAGCCACATTGTACCGGTGATCGTCGGCGACCCGGTCCACACAAAGCGGCTTTCGGACATGCTGCTCGAGGGGTACGGCATCTACGTTCAGCCGATCAACTTCCCCACGGTGCCGCGCGGCACTGAGCGGCTGCGCTTCACGCCCTCGCCGGTGCATGGGCCGGGCGAAATGGACCAACTCGTCCGCGCCATGGATGAACTATGGAGCCACTGTGCGCTAAATCGTGCCGAATTAAGCGCATAGTCCGCTACAATCCTGTCAAACGCACGAAGGTTTGATAAAGTTCCTTCCTATAACGTGGTCACGCGAATCGCGAAGATCGCGCATTGGGCAGGCACGAGGCGACCGATGAAGACAGTGGGGCAGGCGACATGATGGGGCGCAAGAACCGCGACGCCGCGGTGCCAGAGGATACGGCCGCTCCCCAGAGCTTCGACGACTTCGACCTGAAGTTGGGCGACATGATGCGGGGCGAGCGTGCCACGCTGGGCAAGTCGCTGCTGGACGTTCAGCGCGAATTGCGGATCAAGGCCGGCTACATCGCCGCCATCGAGAATTGCGATCCTTCGGCATTCGACACGCCGGGCTTCATCGCCGGCTACGTGCGGTCCTACGCGCGCTATCTCGGCATGGATCCCGAAGAGGCGTTCTCGCATTTCTGTGCCGAAAGCGGCTTTTCTGTCGCGCACGGCATGTCGAACAAGGCGTCGACCATCCGCAAGCCAGCGCAGCAGGCTCCGGTCGCCCCCGTGCGTGCGCGCGATCCGCTGATCAACCCCAAGACGCCTTTCGTTGCGCGCGACGACAGCTTCTTCACCGGCATCCAGCCCGCCGCCATCGGGTCGAGCCTCGTGCTGCTCGCGCTGGTGGGCGGCATCGGCTACGGCGCCTGGTCGGTGCTGCAGGAAGTGCAGCGCGTGCAACTGTCGCCGGTGGACCAGACGCCGCTGGTGCTCAGCGAACTCGATCCACTGGAAAGCGCCATGTCGCCTGCGGCCATGCCCGAGGAGGCGGAAGGCGACGACATGGCGGGCGTCTTCGCTCCGCCCAGCCGCGATTGGTACGATCGCATGCAGCGCCCCGAGGCGCTGGACACGCCGATCCTGGTCGCGCGGGACGGCCCGATCTCGACCCTCGATCCCGACCGGGGCGGCGTCTATGCCGGCTTCGGCGCCGGCCGCCTGCCGCAGATCGACGAGAGCATCGCACTCGACCAGACGACGCAGCCTGCCGACACGCGCGCGGCCGATGTCGCCGTGGTCGCTGTTCGCCCCGCCTGGGTCCGGATCGACGATGCGTCCGGCACGACGCTGTTTTCTGGCATTCTGAACGGCGGCGAACGATTCGAAGTCCCCGCCGACGCGGTCTCTCCGCGCATCGAAGTGGGCGAATCCGGCGCGGTCTACTTCGCCGTCGCGGGCCAGGCCTACGGGCCCGCCGGGCCGACGGGTGCGGTCACGGCCGACATCAAGCTGTCGGCTGCCGACCTTTCCGAGCGCTACGCGCCGGCCGATCCGTCCGCCGATCGCGATCTCGAACCACTGATCGCATCGCTGCAGGCTCAGGCGGTCGACTCCGCCGTCGCCTCCGCACTCGACGGGGCCCTGCCCGCGACGCCGAAGGTCTTGGCCGATGCTCCCGCGGGCGTGACGGTCGTCGCCACCGCCGATGCCTGGGTGCGCGTGCGTACCGCGAACGGAACGACGCTGTTCGAGACCGTGATGAAGGCGGGCGAGACGTACCAGGTGCCGACGACCGAAACGCCGCCGACGATCCGGGCGGGCAATGCCGGCGCGATCTACTTCGCCGTGAACGGCCAGACCTACGGCCCCTACGGCGGCGCCGGCGCGGTCGCAGACAATCTCGCGCTGGCGGCGGACGCGATCTCGACCCAGATGGCGCAGGCCAATCCGGCCAGCGACAGCCGGCTGGCGCGCATCGTGGCGGAGCTTGCATCGACCGACCGCTGACGCGGCGGAGGTCCCGGTCGACGCTGGTCACGAAGGCGCACGAGGTATATATCGGCGCCAAGGACCCCAGATCGACAGGACCAATGCGATGAGCGTCAATCACGTTCGCCCGTGGCGCAACATCTACCGCCGCAAGTCGCGCCAGATCATGGTCGGCTCGGTGCCGGTGGGTGGTGACGCACCGATCAGCGTACAGACGATGACCAACACCGCGACGACCGACATCCGCGGGACGATCGCGCAGGTGCAGGCCGCCGCGGATGCGGGCGCGGACATCGTGCGCGTCTCGGTCCCGGACCAGGACAGCAGCCGCGCGTTGAAGGAAATCACGCGCGAAAGCCCGGTGCCGATCGTCGCGGACATCCATTTCCACTACAAGCGCGGGATCGAGGCTGCCGAGGCGGGCGCCGCCTGCCTGCGCATCAATCCGGGCAACATCGGCGACGAATCCCGCGTGCGCGAGGTCATCCGCGCGGCCCGCGACAACAATTGCTCGATGCGGATCGGCGTCAACGCCGGCAGCCTGGAACGCGACCTGCTGGAAAAGTACGGCGAGCCGTGCCCCGAGGCGATGGTCGAATCCGGCCTCGATCACATCAAGCTTCTTGAAGACAACGACTTCCACGAGTTCAAGATCAGCGTGAAGGCCTCCGACGTGTTCCTGGCCGCCGCGGCATATCAGGGCCTGGCCGAGGCGACGGACAAGCCGCTTCACCTCGGGATCACCGAGGCCGGCGGCCTGACCACCGGCACGATCAAGTCCGCGATCGGGCTGGGCAACCTGCTGTGGATGGGCATCGGCGACACGATCCGCGTAAGCCTCTCGGCGGATCCGGTCGAAGAGGTCAAGGTCGGTTACGAGATCCTCAAGGCGCTGGGCCTGCGCCACCGTGGCGTGAACATCATCTCGTGCCCGTCCTGCGCACGTCAGGGCTTCGACGTGATCAAGACCGTCGAAGCGCTGGAAAGCCGTCTCGAGCACATCCGCACGCCGATGAGCCTGTCGATCATCGGCTGCGTCGTGAACGGCCCCGGCGAGGCGCTGATGACCGACGTGGGCTTCACCGGCGGCGGGGCAGGGTCCGGCATGGTCTACCTGGCCGGCAAGGCGAGCCACAAGATGTCGAACGAGCAGATGATCGACCACATCGTCGAGGAGGTCGAGAAGAAGGCCGCCCAGATCGAAGCGGCCGAGGCCGAGACGCAGGCGGCCGAGTAGCGGCCGCCCGCGCCTTACTTGGTCAGGTACCGCTCGAGCACGAAGGCGGGCATCGCCCCGCGGATCAGCCGGTCCGGCATCACGTAGGACGGCACAATGTCCAGCGTCAGCCGTTCCAGCAAGGCGGCTTCTTCGGCCGTGTCGGTGTGGTGCACGGCGACCGTGACGCCGATCCGCCGAGCAAGCGCGTCGAGTTCCGCACGGGCGGCGTCACATTCCGCACAATCCGGCCCCACGAAAAGCGCGATGTCCGCCGCGCCGCCGAACAATGCGTCCTTCTCGGCCGCGATCATCTCGAGGTCGCTGGCGATTTCGTCGGCATAGGGATCCTCGATGACGATCTCGGGTGCCCGCAGGGCGTCGATCCGGTCGCGCAGGGACAGGGGGTCCTGCGCCGCCACCGGCCCGGCGACAAGCGCCGCGCCGGCCACGACCGCAACCATGCGGAGATCGACGGGCTTCATGCGAAAAGTGCCTGGTCTCATCCTTCGGCGCGTTCCTGCTCGACGATCTGCTGCATCGCGTCCAGCGGCGCGTAGCCGCGGACCAGCTGGTCGCCGAACACGAAGGTCGGCGTGCCGTTGATCTGAAGCTGCTGCGCCAGCGCACGGGTTTCCGCTATGCGGCGGGTGACCTCGTCGCTGTCCATCTCGGCCATGATCGCCTCGGCATCCAGGCCCAGCGCCTCGGACAGCCGCACAAGCACCGCGTCGGTGGGATCGCCCTCAAGCGCCATCAGCGAATCGTGGACCGCCTTGTAGACGTCGTCGCCGGCCACGATCTGCGTCGCGATGGCGAAGCGCGACGAGATCATCGACGCCTCGCCGAGGATCGGAAATTCCTTCACGATCAGGCGGATATCGCCGTCGGACTCGATCAGCTGCGCCACCTCGGGCGAGGCACGCCGGCAATAGCCGCAGCGGTAGTCCATGAACTCGACGACCGTGAT
>NZ_JBELMH010000001.1:62593-80015 GCF_042096055.1 Citreimonas sp.
GGGTGTAAGGCATCGAAGGCTCCTGTCTGAAGAAAATCTAGCGGCGCTGCGCCTGTTCGGCGGCGGATAGCACATCCTGCGCCCGTTGCCACGGCCCCGATCCGCGCGGCACGAGGCCCGAGGCGCGCGCGGCATGCAGCCCGGCATCCTCCATCCGCCCCTGCAGCGCGTAGCGTTCCGCGGTGACGACCGAGGCCATGCCCGCCTGGCCGCTCTGCGCGTAGGCCATGGCGAGGTCGCGCAGCAGCCGCGCATCGGTGCCGTCGCGTCCCTGCGCGGCCTCGAGCGCGCGCAGCGCCTCGCCCGGGCGACCGGCGGCCAGAAGCGCGCGGCCCAGCCCGCCCAAGATCAACGGCTCGGACCCCGCCCGCTGCGCGGCGGCCTGGTAGACCTGCACGGCGGCGTCGAAATTGCGCGATTCCAGCAGGATCTGGCCCTTCAGCTCCAGCAGCAGCGGGTCGTCGCCGCGCAGGCGCAGCGCCTCGTCGATGGCCGCAAGCGCGCGGCGCGTGTCGGCGTTGCGGTGATGCGCCACCGCCTCGCGCATCAGGCGGATGTCGGCGCTGGGGCTGTCGCCGGCGCGCCGCAGCGTCCAGCTGGGCGCGCGCTGGAAGGCGGTCAGCTTGCCCTTGGCGCGCGCGAACCAGTAGTTCGCCGTGGCGTCGGGCGCGGCCTGCGGCTGGCCGGCGACCAGCCCTTCGAGGGCGCGCAGGCGGTCGCGGGTCAGCGGGTGACTGCGCACGTAGGGGTCCTGCCGGCCAAGCGACAGCGCCTCCTGCCCACTGAACAGCTGCTGCACCTCGACGGCGGCGCGCGGGTCGATCCCGGCGCGCGCCAGCAGCCGGACGCTTTCGATATCGGCCGAGGATTCCTCGGCCCGCGTGTGCGACAGGAACGAGCGCATCGCGCTGTTCTGCGTGCCGAGCGCGACCGCCGCCCCCAGCTGCCCCTCGCCCGAGGCGGCCGCTGCGGCGGCGCCCAGCACCAGGCCAAGCCCGGCCGCGGTGCGCGCGCTGCGCATGTTGCCCAGCCGCTGCGAGATGTGGCCGTTGGCGATATGCGCGGCCTCGTGCGCGATCACCGCCTGAAGCTGCGCCGCCGTTTCCAGCCGCGACACCAGCCCGGAATGGATGAAGATATGGCGCGTGTCGGCAACGAAGGCGTTGAGCGAGCCGTCATCGACCAGCAGGATGCGCGTCTGCGACGGGCTCAGCCCCGCGGCGCCCAGGATCGGCGCGGCCAGCTGGCGCAGCGCGTATTCGATATCGGCGTCGCGCAGCAGCGCCACGCCTGCGCGCGCCGGCGCCGCGATCGCAAGCGCCAGCACAAGCGCCATCATCCATCCAGCCGCGCGCCGCATTGACGGTTACCCCATTCGCCCCGTAAGCCTCGGCCCGAGTAGAGAGGCACCCCATGCAGAATTCAAGACGCGGCGCTGTCGATCCCTTCATCGTGATGGACGTGATGGAGGCCGCGCGCCAGGCCGAGGAATCCGGCCGCTCGGTGATCCACATGGAGGTCGGCCAGCCCGGCACCGCCGCCCCCGCCGCCGCGCGCGACGCGCTGACCCGGGCGATGGCGGACGACCCGCTGGGCTACACCGTGGCACTGGGGCTGCCGGCGCTGCGCCAGCGCATCGCGCGGCTGTACGGCGACTGGTACGGCGTCGATCTCGACCCGGCGCGCGTCGTCGTCACGCCGGGCAGTTCGGGCGGTTTCATCCTGGCCTTCTCGGCCCTGTTCGACGCGGGGCAGACGGTGGCGCTGGGCCGGCCCGGCTATCCCTCCTACCGCCAGATCCTGCGCGCGCTCGACCTGCAGCCGGTCGAGGTCGCCGCGCGGGAAGAAAACCGCCTGCAGCTGACGCCCGACGATCTCGAGGGCGTCGATTACGACGGCCTGCTGATGGCCAGCCCCGCCAACCCCACGGGCACGATGCTGGACCGCGACGCGCTGGCGGCGCTGATCGGTCACGCCCAGGCGCGCGGCGCGTCGTTCCTGTCGGACGAGATCTACCACGGTCTCGAATACGACCAACGCGCGGTCTCGGCGCTCGAGGTGTCCGACGACGTCTGCGTGATCAACTCGTTCTCCAAGTACTTCTCGATGACCGGCTGGCGCGTCGGCTGGCTGGTCGTGCCCGAGGCGAACCTGCGCCAGGTCGAGCGGCTGGCGCAGAACCTCTTCATCTGCGCGCCCCACGCGGCGCAGGTCGCGGCCTTGGCGGCGATGGACGCGACCGACGAGCTGGAGTCCAATCGTGCGGTTTATGCCCGCAATCGTGCGCTGATGCTCGACGGCCTGCCGAAGGCCGGCTTCGACCGGATCGCGCCGCCGGACGGTGCCTTCTACGTCTACGCCGATGTCAGCCACCTGACCGACGACAGCCGCGCCTTCGCCCGCCAGATCCTGGACGAGGCCGGCGTCGCGGTGACGCCGGGTCTGGATTTCGATCCCGACCGCGGCGCGGGCACGCTCCGTTTTTCCTATGCGCGGGCCACCGCCGATATCGAGGAAGGGCTGGCGCGGCTCGCGCGCTTCATGCAGGCGCGCCGCGAAACGTGACCGTCCCGCGGCGGCCTCGCCGCTGGGCAAGGCCGGCACCCCGGTGATAGGGTCGCGGCAAAACGGGCAGGGCGACACGATGGGCTGGTGCAGGGCGGCGATCGCCGCGGGATTTCTGGCATTCCTGGGCTGCGCGGCGGGTGCGCAGGACGCGTCCGGCCTCGCCCGCCTGACCGGCGGCACGATCGAGGATGGCCGCCGCGAAACCGACGTTTCCCTGCAGCTGAGCCAGGGCGTCCCCTGGCGCGTCTTCACGCTCGACGATCCCTGGCGCGTGGTGCTGGACTTCCGCGAGATCGCGCTCGACGACGCCGCCACCGCCGCACTCGACCGGTCGGACCGCGTGCAGGACATCCGCATGGGCGCCTACCGGCCCGGCTGGACGCGCATCGTGCTGGGCCTCTCGGAACCGATGGCGGTGGCCCGCGCCGGCCTTCGCGTCGACCGCGACAGCGGCGCCGCCACGCTCGACATGACCCTGTCGCCCACCGACCCCGACCGTTTCGCCGCCGCCGCCGGCCTGCCGGCCGATCCCGACTGGGGCCGGCCGCGTGCCGTCGCACCGCGCCCGCCCGCCGATGACGGCCAGCTGGTCATCATGCTCGACCCCGGCCACGGCGGCATCGACCCGGGCGCGCAGAACGACGGCGTCGACGAGGCCGACCTGATGCTGCAATTCGCCCGCGAACTGCGCGACGTGCTGCGCCGCACCGGGCGCTACGCCGTGGTGATGACGCGCGACGACGACGTCTTCGTCTCGCTCGAGGCGCGGGTCGCCGCCGCGCAGGATGCCGGCGCCGATCTCTTCGTCTCGCTGCACGCCGACGCGATCGAGGAAGGCGTCGCCCACGGCGCCTCGGTCTACACCCTGTCGCAGGACGCCAGCGACGAGGCCTCGGCCGCGCTGGCCGAGCGGCACGAGCGTGACGACCTGCTGTCGGGCCTGGATCTGACCGGCACCGACGACCGCGTGGCGCAGGTGCTGATGGACATCGCCCGGCTCGACAGCGCGCCACGCTCGCGTGCGCTGGCCGGGCACCTCGTCGACGGCATCCGCAACGCCGTGGGCGAGGTGCACAAGCGCCCGCTGCGCCACGCGGCGTTCTCGGTCCTGAAGGCGGCCGACATCCCGTCGGTGCTGGTCGAGCTGGGGTTCCTGTCGACCGGGCAAGACCTGAAGAACCTGCGCGACCCGATCTGGCGCGCCGCGATGGCCGCCGGCATCCGCGACGGCATCGACGCCTGGGCGCTCGAGGACGCGGCGCTGGAGGGGTTGCGCCGGCGCTAGGCCGCTGCGGTGGCCGGTTTCGGCCGAGCCTTGCGCCATCGTGTTTTGACCGCGACGGCATCGGCGTATATTGACGGCGCATTCCCTTGACGAGGCCGCCCGTGACCCGATTCATCCTGTCCTTCTTCGGCGGCATCTTCAGCGTGATCACGCTGGGGCTGCTGATGGTCGCGCTCACCGTGGGCGCGGTCTTCTGGATGTATGGCCGGGACCTGCCCAGCCACGAAAGCCTGGCGCAGTACACGCCGCCGACGATCAGCCGGATCTACTCGGCCGAGGGGCGCGTGATCGACGAATTCGCGCAGGAACGCCGCCTGTTCACGCCGGCCGACCAGATCCCCGACCTGGTCAAGCAGGCCTTCATCTCGGCCGAGGACAAGAACTTCTACTCCCACCAGGGCTATGACCCGCGCGGCATCGCGGCGGCCTTCGTCGATGCGGTCCGCTCGCGCGGGCAGGACGTGCGCGGCGCGTCCACGATCACCCAGCAGGTGATGAAGAACTTCCTCTTGTCGGGCGACCGCCGGGCCGAGCGCAAGATCAAGGAGATCATCCTGGCCAGCCGCGTGGAATCCGCGCTGAGCAAGGAGAAGATCCTCGAGCTCTACCTCAACGAGATCTTCCTGGGCCAAAACGCCTACGGCGTCACCGCCGCCGCGCAGGTCTACTTCAACAAGAGCCTCTCGCAACTCGAGCCGCACGAGGCCGCGACGCTGGCCTCGATGCCCAAGGCGCCGTCGAACTACCACCCCGTCCGCAACGCCGACCGGCTGCTGGACCGGCGCAACTTCGTGCTGCGCGAGATGTACGAGAACGGCTATATCGACCGCGGCACCTACCTCGTGGAAGAGGCGCAGCCGCTGCGCTCGGTCCAGAACGAGGATTTCGAACCCTACCAGCGCGCCATGCCCCCGCGCGACTACTTCACCGACGAGATCCGCCGCCAGCTCAGCCGCGACTTCGGCGAAGAGCAGTTCTTCTCGGGCGGCTACAACGTGCGCGCCACGCTCGACCCCGAGATGCAGGAAGAGGCCGCCGAGGCGCTGCGCCGCGCGCTGGAACGCTACGACCGCAGCCTGGGCCGCTGGCGCGGCACCGACGTGACCCTTCCGGCCGAGACGCTGGAGGGCGATGCCTGGCGCGCGGCACTGGCCGAGCTGAGCCTGGCGCGCGACATCATGCTCGACGGCCGCTGGCACCCGGCCGTGGTGCGCGAGGTGCGCGCCGACGAACTGGTGCTGGGGATCGAGGACGTGCCCGCCGACGATCCGCGCGCGCCGGTGGTGCCGCGCTCGGACACGTCGTGGTTCTCGGGCGATCTCGCGGCCAATTTCGAAGCGGGCGACGTGGTCTATGTCCGCGAGGAGACGACCGAGGACGGCAGCATCGCGCATTGGAGCCTGCGCCAGATCCCGGAAGTGCAGGGCGGCTTCATGGCGATGGACGCCAATACCGGCCGCGTGATCGCCATGCAGGGCGGCTTTTCCTACCAGGACTCGGTGTTCAACCGCGCCACCCAGGCGCAGCGCCAGCCGGGGTCCAGCTTCAAGCCCTTCGTCTACGCCTCGGCGCTGGATTCGGGCTACACGCCCGCGACCATCGTCGTCGACGCGCCGATCGAGGTGGACACCGCGCAGGGCGTCTGGCGCCCGCGCAACGCGTCCAACCGCTTCTACGGGCCCACGCCGCTGCGCACCGGGATCGAGCGGTCGCGCAACCTGATGACCATCCGCCTCGCGCAAGAGGTGGGCATGGACACGGTCGCCACCTACGCCGAGCGTTTCGGCGTCTACGACGACATGGGCCGCAACATCGCCAACTCGCTCGGCGCGGACGAGACGACGCTGTATCGCATGGTCGCGGCCTACGCGATGTTCGCCAACGGCGGCGAGCGCGTCGAGCCGACGCTGATCGACCGCGTGCAGGACCGCTACGGCAAGACGATCTACAGCCACGAGACGGCGGCCGGCAACGCGCGGGTCTGCGTCGATTGCGACGACGCGGCCCTGCCCGAGGGGCGCGCGCCGCGCATCATCAACCAGCGCGAGCGGGTGATGAACGCGGTCACCGCGTACCAGCTGACCTCGATGATGGAGGGCGTGGTCGAGCGCGGCACCGCGGCCTCGACCGTCAGCCTGCCGGTGCCGACCGCGGGCAAGACCGGCACCACCAACGACGCCAAGGACGTGTGGTTCGTCGGCTTCACGTCGAACATCGTGGCGGGCTGCTACATCGGCTACGACCAGCCGCGTCCGCTGGGCGCCTCGGCCTCGGGCGGGGCGATGTGCGGCCCGGTCTTCGACGAGTTCATGGAAGAGGCGGTGGCCAAGTACGGCGGCGGTCCCTTCGACGTCCCGGACGAATGCCAGTTCATCAAGATCGACCGCTTCAGCGGCTCGCGCCTGCCCGACGACGCCAGCGGCGCCAACGTGGTGGCCGAATGCTTCCGCGAGGGCGAGGTGCCGATCTTCGGCATCCAGTTCGACGGCGGCTTCGCGATTTCGGGCGATTTCGACCGGATCAACCCCGGCGAGGAAGAGAGCGAGGCGCGCAACGTGACCACCTCGACCGGCGAGCAGGGCGTCGTCGGACCCAAGGCCGGCTTCGGCACGCTCAGCTCGGGCGGGCTCTACTGACCGGCGGCGGGGGGCCCAGAGCGGTGCTCCGCGCGGGCGAAAGGTTCACGAAAGGTAAATCCGTCTCTGCAAGCCATTGAAATCCCTAGGGCGGGATGGTGTCCCATCGTGGGACACCCGCGGGACGGCGGCTTGCTCGCGCCGCGCCCGCCTGCTATCAGCCACCGACATTTCCACCATTCGACCGGACCCGACCCATGCGCGCCGAAGCCCAGAACAACGTCGAGAAGATCCGCAAGTCGCTCGACCTGCTGGCCCAGCGGCTTGGCTGGGAGACCGCCCAGCACCGGCTGGAGGAATTCAACGCCCGCGTCGAGGATCCCGACCTGTGGAACGACCCCGCCGCCGCGCAGAAGCTGATGCGCGACCGGCAGGGCCTCGTCGACGCGATGGAAAGCTACACCAGCCTCAAGCAGGAGCTTGAGGACCAGGTCGAGCTGATCGAGCTGGGCGAGATGGAGGACGACGCCGAAGTCGTGGCCGAAGCCGAGACCGCACTGCGCGGCCTCGTCGACCGCGCCGCGAAGAAGGAGCTCGAGGCGCTGCTGGACGGCGAGACCGACGGCAACGACGCCTTCCTCGAGATCAAGTCCGGCGCCGGCGGCACCGAAGCCTGCGACTGGGCGCAGATGCTGGCGCGCATGTATGTCCGCTGGGCCGAGAAGCGCGGCTTCGAGGTCGAGCTGCAGGAAGAGACGCCGGGCACCGAGGCCGGCATCAAGTCGGCGACCTACCAGATCAAGGGCCACAACGCCTATGGCTGGCTGAAATCCGAGAGCGGCACGCATCGGCTGGTGCGGATATCGCCCTTCGGCAAGGGCACGCGCGAGACATCCTTCGCCGCCGTCGGCGCCTATCCGGTGATCGACGACAACATCGAGATCGAGATCAACCCCGCCGATATCCGCATCGACACCTACCGCTCGTCCGGGGCGGGCGGACAGCACGTGAACACGACCGACTCGGCCGTGCGGATCACGCACGCGCCCACCGGGATCGTGGTCACGTCGTCCGAGAAGTCGCAGCACCAGAACCGCGACATCGCGATGAAGGCGCTGAAATCGCGGCTGTACCAGCTGGAACTCGACCGCCGCAACGCCGAGGTCAACGCCCTGCACGAGGCCAAAGGCGATGCCGGATGGGGCAACCAGATCAGGTCCTACGTGCTGCAGCCCTACCAGATGGTGAAGGACCTGCGTACCCAGCACGAGACCGCGGACACGTCGGGGGTGCTGGACGGCGATCTCGACCCGTTCATGGCGGCGACGCTGGCGATGCAGGTGTCGGGCAAGAGCCGCGCCGAGGCCGGCGCGCAGGACTGACCGCCAAGGCGTATCGATATGCGCGGCTTGCGGCCCAAGATCATTACGTGATCGGCTTTTCCGGCTCCAGCAGCGCGCGGTGATAGGGCATCAGGCTGTCGGCCGAGACCAGCCCCGCACCGCGCGCGGCGCCCAGGATCTTCGACGTCTTGTTGCCGAGGTGCTCGTAGACCTGCCGCTCGAACCGGCGACCGGCGACGTTCTCGCGCAGCGGACGGCTGGTATAGCCGACCCAGTAATTGTTTTCGAACGTCGGCACGCGCGACAGGAAGTTGAACGTGGCCGTGGTGGCGCCGCGGCGGCTGACAAGCGCGGCGATCCCGTCCTCCTGCGGCAGCACGGCGCCGCGGAACTCGCGCGTGGCGGGATCCGTAGGCAGACCCTGGCTGCGCATCGCCTCGCGCGCCTCGAAACCGCGCAGGAAGCACAACCCGTCGGCGCGGAAGACGTAGATCAGCCCCTGCACGAAGCGGTTCGAGTCGAGGAAGCTGCGCCGCACGAAGCGGTAGAAGCCGCTGGGAAAGTCTTTCTCGGGCACCGGCTGCGCGCTGCGGCCGAGGAAGTCGGCGACCGCCGGATGCACCAGCGGGCCCTTGGCCGGAGAGGACAGGTTCTCGAGCGGTTCGAGCAGGATACGCGCGTCGACGTCGAAATGGCGGCAAATCCGGTGCAGCAGGTCGGGGCGCGGAAAGCTCTCGCCGGCGAGGTAGCGGTTGAACTGCGTGCGGTTGATCCCGATCTCGCGGCAGAGCGCCGAAATCGATTCGGACCGTTCGGTCAGCTTGCGCAGATTCGCGCCCAGCATGTCACGAAGCGCCGCCGGGTTTGGCTCTGCTTCGTCCTGTGGTTGTTTAGGCAACGGGAGTTCTCGCAGCGGTTTCATGCTGAATTTAACGTGAGGTGATCTCGTGCCAAGGGTGACGCTAAAGCGCGTCACCCTTGGTGCGCATTAGCGCCACCATGCCCCGTTTCTGGTACAAAGTGCAAGCCGTCGACGCCCGTATAGTCATGTTGTCTGACACAGGATTCCGGCATCGTGACAATAGCGGAAACGCATTGGCAACTTGGACGGATCGCATCATGGAAGATCGGATGTACGGGGTCGTTCTTTGGGCAGATGCCAGCGAAAGCAAGGCTGTCATCTGGTGTGAGGACCACGGCAATCTTGCGTATTATTCCGAACCCGAAGTCTCGTTCGACAGCGGCGAGCCGCTGGACGCGGGCGACCTGATCCAGTTCGACCTGCGCGAGGAAAGCGAATGCCGCCGCGCGCGCAACCTGCGCCGCGTCGATCCGCAGCACGCCCCGGCGCTGCCGGGCAAGCTGCGCGGCGACATGCGCCAGCCGGCGTCGAACGTGATCAGCTTCCCGCGGCGCAACCACTGAGGCAGTGCCCGCGCACAAGCGCGAGGATCAGGGACAGGAATGGCGCGCCGTGGTGACGGCGCGCCGCTTTCCGTTTCAGGGGTCCGTTTTCAGGTGCCGCGGGCCAGGGCCGCGACGCCGGTGCGCGCGATCTCGATCAGGCCCAGCGGCCGCATGAGATCGGCGAAGGCGTCGATCTTGTCGGGCGTACCGGTCAGCTGGAACACGAAGCTTTCCAGCGTGCTGTCGACCACCTGAGCGCGGAAGATGTCGGCCAGGCGCAGCGCTTCCACCCGCTTGTCGCCGGTCCCGGCCACCTTCAGCAGCGCCAGCTCGCGTTCGACCGAACCGCCCTCGACCGTCAGGTCGTGCACCTCGTGGACGGGTACAATCCGGCCCAGCTGCGCCTTGATCTGCTCGATCACCTGCGGCGTGCCGGTGGTGACGATGGTGATGCGGCTCAGATGCCCCTGGTGGTCGACCTCTGCCACGGTCAGGCTGTCGATGTTGTAGCCGCGCCCCGAGAACAGGCCGATGACCCGCGCCAGCACCCCGGGCTCGTTCTCGACCAGCACGGCGAGTGTGTGCGTCTCCTGCACGTCGGAAAAGTTCGGCCGCAGGTTGTAGGCCGAATGCCTGGACGAACCCTTCTTGATCTTCAGCGCCGACATCGCGGTCCTCCTGTGCGGCGCGACAAGGCGCCGGTCCTTGGTTCTGGCAAAATGCTCGGGGCGAGAGTGCGGGGGACCTAAAGCCCCCCGCGCGGGTCAGACCAGCACCGCGCCCTTGGTACCGATCGCGTCCTTGGTCGAGGCCTCGCCCAGCAGCATCTTGTTGTGCGGCTCGCCCGACGGGATCATCGGAAAGCAGTTCTCGTGCTTCTCGACGAGGCAGTCGAAGATCACCGGACCGTCGTGGTTCAGCATCTCCATGATCGCATCGTCGAGATCGGCGGGATCCTCGCACTTGATGCCCTTGGCGCCGAACGCCTCGGCGAGCTTCACGAAGTCGGGCAGCGCCTCGGACCAGGATTGCGAGTAGCGCTCGCCGTGCAACAGCTCCTGCCACTGGCGGACCATGCCGAGGCGCTCGTTGTTGAGGATGAACTGTTTGACCGGCAGGCGGTACTGGATTGCGGTGCCCATCTCCTGCATGTTCATCAGCCACGACGCCTCGCCCGCGACGTTGATCACCAGCGCGTCGGGGTGCGCGACCTGCACGCCGATCGAGGCCGGGAAGCCGTAGCCCATGGTGCCGAGGCCGCCGGAGGTCATCCAGCGGTTGGGATCCTCGAAGCCGAGGTACTGCGCGGCCCACATCTGGTGCTGACCGACCTCGGTGCAGATGTAGCGGTCGCGCCCCTTGGTCAGCGCCTCGAGCCGCGCAATCGCGTGCTGAGGGCGGATCACCGGGCCTTCCTGCTTGAACTTCAGGCAGTCGACGGCGCGCCACTTCTCGATCTGCTTCCACCACTTGGCCAGCGCATCGCGGTTGACCTTGCGGCCGCGCGCCTTCCAGACCTTCAGCACGTCCTCGAGCACGTGGCCCACGTCGCCGATGATCGGGAAGTCGGTCTTGACCACCTTGTTGATCGACGACGGGTCGATGTCGATATGCGCCTTGCGCGAATGGGGCGAGAACGCGTCGATGCGGCCGGTGATCCGGTCGTCGAAGCGCGCACCCACGTTGATCAGTAGGTCGCAGCCGTGCATCGCCAGGTTCGCCTCGTAGAGGCCGTGCATGCCCAGCATTCCCAGCCAGTTCTTGCCCGAGGCGGGATAGGCGCCTAGGCCCATCAGCGTCGAGGTGACGGGAATGCCCGTCGCCTCGGCCAGTTCGCGCAGCAGCTGGCTGGCGCCCGGGCCCGAGTTGATGACGCCGCCGCCGGTGTAGAGAACCGGCTTCTCGGCATTCTCGATCGCCTCGACCAGCGCCTCGATCATCTCCATGTCGCCCTTGACCTGCGGCTGGTAGTGGCGCGAGCCGGCCTTGGGCTTCGGCTGGTAGGCGGCCGAGGCGAACTGCACGTCCTTGGGAATGTCCACCAGAACCGGGCCGGGCCGGCCCTGGGTGGCGACGTGGAACGCTTCGTGGATGGTGGCGGACAGGCGCTCGGTCTCCTTCACCAGCCAGTTGTGCTTGGTGCAGGGGCGGGTGATGCCGACGGTGTCGGCCTCCTGGAACGCGTCCGAGCCGATCATGAAAGTCGGCACCTGGCCGGTCAGCACGACAAGCGGGATCGAATCCATCAGCGCGTCGGTCAGGCCGGTGACGGCGTTGGTCGCGCCCGGTCCGCTCGTCACCAGCACGACGCCCGGCTTGCCGGTCGAGCGGGCGTAGCCCTCGGCCGCGTGGACCGCGCCCTGTTCGTGGCGCACCAGGATGTGGCGGATGTCGTTCTGCTGGAAGATCTCGTCGTAGATGGGTAGCACCGCGCCGCCGGGATAGCCGAATACGACGTCCACGCCCTGTTCCTTCAGGGCCTGAACCACCATCTTCGCTCCGGTCATCTGACGTGTCATCGCGTGTGTTCCTTCTACGACGTCGTATCTGTCATGGTCGTCTGGTCGTCTGTTCGCGCGGTCGGTGAGGCATAAAAAAGCCCCCGGTTTTGTCCGGGGGCGCATGGGGTACCGGTCTGGTCGCCGTTACCGGGCCATGCGCCTTGTTCCTACGATTACCACTAGGCTGTTCATACCGCTGTTCCTTGCCGCGTGCGCGCAAACTATGCAGCCCGCGAAGGCCCGTCAACCGCGATTCGGAACGTAATCGTACCTTGGCGGGCAAATTTCTTTCCGAAAGTTGCGCAAAGCGGGCCCGATTCGAGCGTTCTGCGCGGGAACACGACGCTTGGGCGGTTTGTTGCCAAGGCAAAGACGACATTCAGGAAGACACGGGCGGGCCCCCCGCATGGTCCCGCCCCAAGCGCGAGGGACGCGCCATGCACCAGCTTCACGCCGTTCTGGCCCTGTCGGCCGCCACCGTCATCGCGCTGGGCCTGCTCTCGGGCGGGATCAAGCGGTCGCCCCTGTCCGTGCCGCTGCTGGCGCTGGTCATCGGGGTCGCCGCCGGGCCGACGGGCCTCGGTTGGGTGAACCCCGAGGCGTGGAGCGATGCGCACCAGATCCTCAAGCAGGCGGCGCGCTTCACCGTGGCGATCAGCGTCACCGGCATCGCGCTGCGCACGCCACTTGGCGACGTGCGGGCGCTGCTGCGGCCGGTGGGCCTGCTGCTGGTCTTCGGGATGCTGGGCATGTGGGCGGTGTCGGCGCTGGTGTCGTGGTGGCTGCTGGGGCTGGCGCCGCTGGTGGCGCTGCTTCTGGGCGCGGCGGTCACGCCCACCGACCCGGTGGTGGCCAGCGCCATCGTCACCGGCAAGGCCGCCGAGGAGAAGCTGCCCTCGCGCCTGCGCTCGACCCTGTCGCTGGAGAGCGGGGCGAACGACGGGCTGGGCTACCTGATCGTGCTGCTGCCGCTGCTCGCGCTGACGCTGGCGCCGGACGAATACGTGCTGTCGCACTGGCTGGTTAGCACGCTGCTGGTGGGCGTGGTGCTGGCGGTCGTGCTGGGGGCCGCGATCGGGCTGGTCTGCGGCTGGGCGCTGCGCTGGGCCCGTGCGGCGGGCGTGGTCGAGTACCATTCCTTCCTGTCGATTTCGGTCGCGCTGTCGCTGCTGGCGCTGGCGGCGGCGTCGCTGGTGGGCAGCGACGGCATCCTGGCGTCGTTCGCGGCGGCACTGGCGTTCAACATCGCGCTCGACCGCTCGGACGACTTTGCCGAGGAGAACGTGCAGGAGGCGATCTCGAAGCTGTTCAACCTGCCGGTCTTCGTGCTGCTGGGGATCATGCTGCCCTGGGGCGCGTGGATGCAGCTGGGCTGGGCCGGCGTGGCCTTCGCGGTGGGACTGCTGCTGTTGCGCCGGCCGGTGACGATCGCCGCGCTGGGGCCGTTCCTTGGCGCCGGGCTGCGGATGCGCGACACGGTGTTCCTGGCGTGGTTCGCGCCCGTGGGGGTGGCCGCGCTCTACTACGCGCTGCACGCGATGGAGCAGACCGGCAACCCGGTCTACTGGCACGCGACCTCGCTCGCGGTGGCGGTCTCGGTGCTGCTGCACGGGGTCACGGCGACGGCCGGGATGGCGCTCTACGACCGCGCCGCACCAAGCCGCGGCTGAGGCGCCGGGCCGCGCCGCCGGGGCCGCGCGGCGCCCCCGCAACCTGACGTTGCGGCAGGGGCGGGACGCGAAAAAAATGTCGTCGCGGGCCCGTCATTGGGTATTTCCTTGCACCGGCGGTTTGCCTAGCATCCGCCCACTCAATCGCGCCGGGACGGAGAATCCCGCGCGCAGGACTATCCAATGGGAGGGATACTATGGATCGTCGTTCTTTTCTCAGGGCATCGACCGTCGGCGCAGGCGCCGCGGCGGCCTCGACGCTGGCCGCACCGGCCATCGCGCAGGGCAACCGCACGCTGACGCTGGTCACGACCTGGGGACGCGGCCTTGCGGGCGTGCATGACAGCGCGCAGTACTTCGCCGACCAGCTGACCGCGGCGACGGACGGGCAGCTGACTGTCGACCTGCGCGCCGGCGGCGAGCTCGTCGGCGCGTTCGAGGTGTTCGACGCGGTCTCGGCCGGACAGGCCGACCTCTATCACGGCGTCGACTATTACTTCCTCGGTCAGCACCCGGCGCTGAGCTTCTTCAGCCAGGTGCCGTTCGGCATGAACTTCCAGGAATACGCCAACTGGATCTACCACGAGGGCGGCCAGGAGCTGTCCGACGACCTGTACTCGATCTTCGGCCTGAAGGCGCTGCCCGCGGGCAACACCGGTCCGCAGTCCGGCGGCTGGTTCGCGCGCGAGATCAACGCCCCCGAGGACTTCCAGGGCCTGCGCTTCCGGATGCCGGGCCAGGGCGGCCAGGTGCTGGGCAAGCTCGGCGCGTCGGTGCAGAACCTGCCCGGCTCGGAAGTATACCAGGCGCTGTCCTCGGGTGCCATCGAGGGCACCGAGTGGATCGGTCCCTGGGCCGACGAGACCGCCGGTTTCCAGGAGATCACCAACATCTACTACACCGCCGGTTTCCACGAGCCGGGGCCGAACCTGAACATCGTGTTCTCGCAGGAAGTCTGGGACAGCCTGTCGCCGCAGCACCAGAAGATCGCCGAGCAGGTGGCGCGCGCCGCCAACCTGTGGACGATGTCGCTGTTCATGTCGAACAACTCGTCCGCGCTGCAGCGTCTGCAGCAGGGCGGCGTGCAGTTGCAGGAATTCCCCGACCCCGTCTGGGACGCCTTCGGCGCCGCCGCGCAGGAAGTCATCGCCGAGCCGATGGGCGACGAGCTCTACCGCCGCATCCACGACAGCTACATGGAGTCGCTGCGCTCGTCTGCGCAGTGGATCGAGCGGTCGGAAGGCGCGTTCTCGGCCCAGCGTAACCGCGTCCTGGGTCTCTGACGCCCGGCACAGCCAAGCGGAAGGCCCCGGTCACCGGGGCCTTCTTTGCCTTTGTCCGACCGGTCGCGGACACACGGGCATGACACGATCGCGGCGCGTGGCGGGGGCCACGGCGACGCGGCGGCCGGAACCGGGGAAATCTGAAAAGGACGAGGCGGGACCATGGAACAAGCGGAGTCGTCCGCGGGCGTGATCGACATCCTGTCGGGCGCGCTTTCCGGAGTCTGGTGGGTCGTCCAGAACATCGCGATGGCGTTCTGGAACCTGGGATACGCGTTGACGCATCCGACGCTGTGGCTGGACTGGAGCAACGCCGAGGCGATCATGCGCTTCGTCTATTACGGCGCGTCGTCCGAGCTGTTCTTCGTGGCGTTCACCTTCTTCCTGGTGATCTTCCTCGTCGGACTGTGGCGCAACACGTTCCTGTGGGGCGCCGTGCGCGTTCTGGAAGGCTTCGCCAACACGATCGGGCGCTTCTTCGCCTGGGCGGGCCTGATCATGGTGCTGCAGCAGGTGATCATCATCTTCGTGCAGCGCATCTTCGCCCGGCCGGACCTGTCGATCGGTTTCGGACTGCCGATCACCTTCGACCTCAGCTGGTGGTCCGAAGAGCTGAAGCTCTACAACGCCATGGTGGTGGCGCTGTGCCTGACCTACACCTTCGTGCAGCGCGGCCACGTCCGGGTCGATCTTCTGTATTCGCCCGCCAGCTTCCGCACCAAACGCGTCATCGACATGTTCGGCTCGCTGTTCTTCATGCTGCCGATGGCGGTGGTGATCTGGCTGTACTCGTGGTTCTTCATGTGGCGCCACCTGATCGTGCCCAACCCGTCCGCGTCCGAGGATCTCGACCGGCTGCTGAACAAGGCGCGCGCGCTGCGCTGGAACGTCGAGACGATCGGCTTCTCTCCGAACGGGTTCACCGCGTACTTCCTGTTCAAGATCCTGATCGTCGTCATGGTGGGGATGATCTTCATCCACGCTTTCGCCTTCTTCTTCCGGTCGTTCCTGGAATGGAAGGAAGGCCCTGCCTCGGAAGGCAAGTACCTGGACCTCGACATGGTCGAGCCCGGCGAAGAAGCCTACGAAAACAAAGAACTCTGAGGGAACGCTGAAAATGCTTTTCGGACTGGACGGCGTCGAGATCGGGCTGATCATCGTCTTTCTCACGCTCTTTTCGGCGATCCTGTCGGGCTTTCCGGTGGCCTTCGCCATCGGCGGCGCCGGCGTCATCTCGTTCGGCATCATCGCCGCGCTCGACAGCGCGGGGCTGCTGATCCACCAGGCCATCGACACCGGGTCGCAGGCGTACAACCAACTCGTCGCCTCGGGCGTCGCGCCGGATTCCATCTCGATCTTCCGATACCCGGAACTGCCGCGCCTCGGAGAGCCGGTCTTTCCGCAGGGCTGGGAGACGGCGCTCGACCGCAACGTGAGCTTCATCGTCAACCGCATCAACGAACGCGTCATCGCGGGCCAGAGCATCGAGACGCTGCTGGCGGTGCTGATGTTCGTGCTGATGGGCATCGTGCTGGAGCGGTCGAACATCGCCAACGACCTGCTGACCACGATGGCGCGGGTCTTCGGCCCGCTGCCCGGCGGCCTGGCGGTTTCGATCGTGGTGGTGGGCGCGTTCCTGGCCGCCTCGACAGGCATCGTCGGCGCGACGGTGGTCACGATGGGCCTGCTGGCGCTGCCGACGATGCTGCGCAACGGCTATTCGCCGGAACTGGCGACGGGCGTGATCGCGGCGTCGGGCACGCTGGGACAGATCATCCCGCCGTCGATCGTGATCGTGCTTCTGGGCACCCTCGCGGGCGAGCTCTACTCGACCGCGCAGGACGCGCGCGCCGTCGCCGCGGGCTGCACCGATGCGCTGACCTACCTGGGCCAGCCTGCGGTCGTGTCCGTCGGCACGCTGTTCCAGGCGGCGCTGCTGCCGGGCATCCTGCTGGCAGTGCTCTACGGCATGTACGCCTTCGCCTTCGCCCTGCTGAACCCGTCGCGCGCACCCGCCGTGGCCATGGGCCACGCCAAGGGTGAACCCGTGACCCGCGGCGAGGCCTTCACCTGGTACCTGGGCGTGCCCGTGGCGCTGATCGCCGGCACGATGCTGCTGGCGCAGGTCGGTATCGTGGGCAGCCAATCGACGCTGGCCAGCAGCTACACCGAGGGCGCCGAGGCCGCGAGCCTGCGCACCAACGTGTCGCCGCAATGCCAGGCTTCGATGATCGAGCTGCACGGCCAGGAAGCCTGGGACCAGGCGGTGGCCGAGACCGAGGCGCTGGCCGCCTCGGGCGAAAGCACGCAATCGGTCCGCCGCACCCCCGAAGAGATCGAGGCCGCGCGGCAGCAGCTGATCGCCGATGCCGCGCCGATCGGCACCGGTGTCGCCATCCTGACCGTGATGCTGGGCCTGATCCTCGCCTTCGCGCGCGGCGTGTCGCCGTCCTCGGACCCGCGGCCGCTGCTGATCGGCGCGGGCGGTCTGGCGTTGGGCCTGCTGGTCGACATCCTGCTGATCGGGCCGACAATGTCGTCGGGTGCGACGGTTCTGCTGCTGGCGCTTCCCTGGGCGCTGGCGGTCTACGGTTGCTACCACGCGTTCCGGCGCCTCGCGAAGAACGAGCTGCTGCGCGTGGTCTTCCCGCCGCTGGTGCTGATCGTCGCGGTGCTGGGCTCGATCCTGGGCGGCATCACCAACCCGACACCGGCCGCGGCGCTGGGGGCGGCGGGCGCGATCATGCTGGCCGCCTACCGCAAGCTGAAGGACGAGGATCGCAGCCCCA
>NZ_JBELMH010000001.1:80115-143458 GCF_042096055.1 Citreimonas sp.
TTCACCATCCTGATCGCGTCGCAGCTGCTGAACCTCGTGGTGATCTCGTTCGGGGGCGAACACTACATCCAGGATTTCCTGCGCAGCTTCGACAACGAGATCAAGGTCTTCCTGATCGTCATGCTGGTGCTGTTCATCCTGGGCTTCGTGCTGGATTTCCTGGAGATCATCTACATCGTGGTGCCGATCGTCGGCCCGGTCATCTATGGCGGCAGCTTCGATCCGAAATGGGTGACCATCATGATCGCGGTGAACCTGCAGACGTCGTTCCTGACGCCACCCTTCGGCTTCGCGCTGTTCTACCTGCGTGGCGTCGCCCCGGCCGAGGTCACGACCGGGCACATCTACCGCGGCGTCGTGCCCTTCGTGCTGATCCAGGTGATGGGGCTGCTGCTGCTGTTCTTCTTCCCGTCGGTGGTCACGATCCTGCCCGACCTGATGGCGAACTGACCGCGCCAAGCTAAAAAGTACGAAGGCCGCGTCCCCCGGGGCGCGGCCTTTTTGCTTTGGCGTCCTCGGTGGCCCGGCGCGTCAGCTGCGGGTGTCGGGCAGGCTGATATTGGCGACCTGCTCGGCGATCGGGTCGTTCGACAGGGGATGCGTGCTCGCCTCGTAGCCGGCGGGCTCCTTCAGGCGGGTCCACTGGCCGCGCACGTAGATCTCGAGCGCGTCGAACTGCGCCTTGTAGCCCATCTTCGGGCTGCCCGGGACCCAGTAGCCCAGGTAGATGTAGGGCAGTCCGGCCTCGCGCGCGATGTCGATGTGGTCGAGGATCATCCAGGTCCCGAGGCTCGCCTTGTGCAGCTCGGGCTCGTAGAAGCTGTAGACCATCGACAGCCCGTCATCGAGCATGTCGGTCAGGCACACCGCGATCAGCGCGCCGGTCTCCGAATCGACGTACTCGATCACGCGGCTGCGGATCGGCGTCTCCTCGATCATGGCGGCGAACTCGAACACGTCCATGTCGGCCATGCCGCCGTCGGCGTGCCGGTCGTCGAGGTAGCGGCGGAACAGGTCGTACTGCTCTTCGGTGGCCCAGGGGCTGGCGACGCGCCGTTCGAACCGGGCGTTGCGTTTCAGCGCGCGGCGTTGGCTGCGGCTGGGCGCGAAGTCGGCCACGTCGATCCGCGCCGACAGGCACGCCGCGCATTCCGAGCAGGAGGGCCGGTACAGCACGTTCTGCGACCGGCGGAAGCCCTGCTTGGACAGCGAATCGTTGAGCTTCTGCGCACCGTCGCCCTGCAGCGCGGTGAACAGCTTCCGCTCCATCCGGCCCGGCAGGTACGGGCACGGCTGGGGCGCAGTCACGTAGAACTGCGGGGCAAGCGGAAGCGAGTGGCGCATGGGTTTTTATCCCGGATTTTCGACAAAACGGTAACAACCAATTTGCGGTCCGCCAACCCTAATAGAAAGGCGCCGGACGGATGTCCGCGCCTTTCCTTGCAGTCGGTTAACGTGTCGGTGCAGGACCCAGCCTCAGATCGCGCGGCGATTGAGCGCGGCGGTCCCCATCACGTGGTCGGTCAGGCCCTGGCCGCGTTCGGTCGCCAGCATCAGGATGACCGAGATCACCTGCAGCGGCGCGAAGGCCAGTGAGACGGTGTAGCCGACCGTGTGCAGGAAGGCCTGGCCGAAATCCAGCCGGCGCCCGGCGGTGTCGCGCAGTTCGATCGCCATCAGGCGCATGCCCCAGGTGGCCGAGCCGCCCGAGATGCTCAGCACCCGGTAGACGAAGCTGATCGCGGCGTAGAGGAACGGAAGGAAGAACAGCCCGATGAAGGCCGTCAGCACCACCGCGGGCACCACCATCAGGGCGACCACGACGACGTCGATGGCCCAGGCGATGCCGCGCTTGACGGCGACGCCGTCGTAGAACTCGGGTTGAACCGCGGGGTCGGGCAGGGCGGGTTGAATGTCTGTGTACATGGATGTGCCGCTGTCTCGATGATGGTGTCCGGGAAAGGGTCGGCCGGCCCGGTCACGGGCCGGCATGGGAGCCGCCGGCCCGCGTCGGGCCGGCGCAGCGATCAGTCGGTCGCCTTGTCCGAACCTTGCTCGGGCGTGGCGTCGCGACGGGCGCGGTCGTCCATGAACTGGTCGAACTCGGCCTTGTCCTTGGCTTCGCGCAGACGCTCGAGGAAGGATTCGAAGGCGGCCTGCTCGTCCTGCAGGCGACGCAGGGTCTCTTCCTTGTAGGCGTCGAAGGCGGTGTTGCCCGAGGGTTTCATGGCCGCCATGGCATGGCGGTGCGAACCGGTGCGGCGGCTGCGGCAGGACCCGTTGAACATGCGTTTGCTCCAGATCATGTATGCGAGGACAGCCAGTCCGACCGGCCAGAAGAAGACGAAACCAAGTACCATGACTGCGATCCAGGCACCCTTGCCCTTGTGATCGAGCCAGGCCTCGGCGCGGGCGAACCAACCCGCGCGGGCGGGAAGGGTGGCGTCGTAGGTGGCGGTCATTGTCTCTCTCCGTTGTGGGTTGCGTCCCGGTGGGGATGTGAATGCGTTTCACATCACACAAGATCGGTCGCCAGGTTCGGTCTTTCAAGGCTCCATGTGAAGGTTTTTTACATTTTTCGCGCGGGCGGTCGGCGCGGGCTCTTCGCGTGCCTGTTGCAACCGCCCGCGCGGCATGGCCATCTGCGGTCATGTCCGCACTTTCAATCTCGCACCTGCCGCGCCCCTTCGACCCCGACCGCGGGGCCGAGGCGCGCGCCGCCGCGCCCTGGGCGTCTGGCGACGTCGCCGCGCTGATCGAGGGCGCCGGCGGGTCCAGCCCCTACCTCAAGTCCCTGATCGAGAAGGAGGCCGAGTGGCTCGGCCCCGCGCTCGACGATCCCGACGCGGCGCTGGCCGCGCAGGCCGAGGCACTGGCGAACCTGTCGCACGACGCGCTGCCCGACGCGTTGCGCCAGGCCAAGCGCCGCATGGCGCTGCTGGTGGGCCTGTGCGACCTCGCCGGCGCCTGGCCGCTCGAGCGCGTCACCGAGGCGCTCACCCGCTTTGCCGACATGGCCGTCGACCTTGCCCTGCGCGCCTGCGTCGGGCGCGAGATCCTGCGCGGCAAGCTGCCCGGCCAGACCGAGGCCGACATCCCCCAGGCCGGCGGCATGGTAGTGCTGGCGATGGGTAAGATGGGCGCGTTCGAGCTCAACTATTCCTCGGACATCGACCTGATCTGCCTCTTCGACGAGACCTGCTTCCACCCCGACGACTACCACGAGGCGCGCGCCTCGCTGGTGCGCGCGACGCGGAAGATGACGGCGATGCTGTCGGACATGACCGGCGCGGGCTACGTGCTGCGCACCGATCTGCGGCTGCGGCCCGACCCGGCGGTCACGCCCGTCTGCATGTCGATGGAGGGGGCCGAGCGCTACTACGAAAGCCTCGGCCGCACGTGGGAGCGCGCCGCCTACATCAAGGCACGGCCCTGCGCCGGCGACACGGCGGCGGGGACCCGGTTCCTCGAGACGCTGACGCCGTTCGTCTGGCGCAAGCATCTCGACTTCGCCGCGATCCAGGACGCGCACGACATGCGGCTGCGCATCCGCGCGCACAAGGGGCTGGGCGGGCCGATCACGCTGCCCGAGCACGACATGAAGCTGGGCCGCGGCGGCATCCGCGAGATCGAGTTCTTCACCCAGACGCGGCAGCTGATCGCCGGCGGCCGCGACCCCGACCTGCGCACCCGCGCCACCGTGCCGGGGCTGTCGGTGCTGGCCGACAAGGGCTGGCTGCCGCGCGACGTGGCCGATACGCTGAGCGATCATTACCGCGCGCATCGCGTGGTCGAGCATCGCCTGCAGATGATCGCCGACGCGCAGACGCACACGCTGCCGCGCGACGACGACGGCTTTGCCCGACTGGCCTGCCTGATGGGCGTGGACGAGGCCGAGATGTGCGCCGACCTCAAGCGCCGGCTGACCGAGGTGCACGACCTCGCCGACGGCTTCTTCGCGCCCGAGTCCGGCACCGGCGACGCGTGCGAGGATCTGCCCCCCGCGCTGCGCGACAGCGAGCTGCCCGCGCGATGGCCCAGCTACCCCGCGCTGCGCTCGAGCCGCGCGACCGAGATCTTCGCCCGGCTTGAGCCCGAGATCCTGCGCCGCCTCGCCACCACCGCCCGCCCCGAGGAGGCGCTGGGCAATTTCGACGGTTTCCTGCGCGGCCTGCCCGCCGGGGTCCAGCTGTTCTCGCTGTTCGAGGCGAACCCGCAGCTGATCGACTTGCTGGTGGACATCGTCGGCACATCGGCCGATCTCGGCCGCTACCTGTCACGCAACGCCGACGTGTTCGACGCGGTGATCGGCGGCGATTTCTTCGCCCCCTGGCCGGGCCGCGCGACGCTGCACCAGGGGCTGTCCCGACGCCTCGCACAGGAAGAAGACTACGAGCGGCAGCTCGACATCGCGCGGCGCTGGTGGCGCGAATGGCACTTCCGCATCGGCGTGCACCTGCTGCGCGGGCTGATGGACCCCGAAGAGGCCGGCCGAGCCTATGCCGACCTGGCCGAGGCGACCGTGGCCGCGCTGTGGCCCGTGGTGCAGGCGCAGTTCGCCCGCAAGCACGGCGCCCCGCCGGGGCGCGGGGCCGTGGTGCTGGGCATGGGCAGCCTCGGCGCGGGGCGGCTGCACGCGCGCTCGGACCTTGACCTGATCGTGATCTACGACGCCGAGGGCGACGACGCCTCGGAAGGGCCGCGGCCGCTGAGCGCGCGGCCGTACTACGCGCGGCTGACGCAGGCGCTGATCACCGCCCTGACCGCGCAGACCGCCGAGGGGCGGCTCTACGAGGTCGACATGCGCTTGCGCCCCTCGGGCAACCAGGGGCCGGTCGCGACGGCGCTGTCGTCCTTCCGCACCTACCAGGCCGAGGAGGCGTGGACCTGGGAGCATCTCGCCCTCACCCGCGCGCACGTCCTGGCCGGGCCGGCCGAGCTGGGCGAGGAGATCGAGGCGCTGCGGCGCGAGCTTCTGACCGCGCCGCGCGACCGTGATGCGGTGCTGCGCGCCGTCGCCGACATGCGCGCGCGCATCGGCCGGGCGAAAGGCCGGGGCGATGCGTGGAACCTCAAGATCGGGCCGGGGCGGATGCAGGACATCGAGCTTCTGGCGCAGGCCGCGGCCTTGGTGCCGGGGCCACCCGCGCGGCAGGTGGCCCGCGCGCTGCGCCGCGCCGACTGGCTCAGCGACGACGACCGCGCTGCGCTGACCGAGGCCTATGCCCTGCACTGGGCGGTGCAGATCGGCGCCCGGCTGGTCAGCGACAAGGCGCTGGACCCCGAAACCCTGGGCGCACAGGGCTGCGCCTTCCTGACCCGCCTGGCGGGGGTCGACGACATGAGCGCGCTGCAGCGCGCGCTAGACGATCACGCGGCCCGCGCCGACGCGATCCTGACCCGTGTGCTGCCCGATCCGGAGGCGATCGAATGAAGGGCGACGCGCTGGACCCCAAGGGCCTGATCTACGAGGCCTACCGCATCGACGGCATCTCCGAGGCCGAGTGCCGGTCGATCTTTCTCGACTGGGCGCTGTCGGTGACCGAGGGCGACATGCGCGCGATGATCGCCGCGCTACTCGACCGCTACGTCGTCGAGGGCCACGGCGAGGAGGACCATCCGATGACCCGCGTGCTGCGCGCCGGGCTGGACGGGCCGGTGACGCCCCGCCGCCGCGGCGGCCACCGGGCGCGGCCTCGGGGCTGATGTGCGGAAATTGACCGTGTTAATGCGGTAACCGCCCGCTTCGCGCAAAAAGGGCCGCAATCATGCGAGAAGTGGCCGACATTGTGGAGTTAGTGGCCGCTGATCGTGCGTAAACGTCCTTGATCATGCGCAATGCGCCCTAGCGTAGGCCGGCCGCCTCGGCCGCGAGGGCGGTGATGCCCGCCCAGTCGCCGGCTTCCAGCATGTCCTTGGGCGCGACCCAGCTGCCGCCGACGCACAGTACGTTCGACAGGCCCAGGTAATCGACCGCGTTGCCCAGCGTGACGCCACCAGTTGGGCAGAACCGAACCTGCGGGATCGGCGCGCCGATCGCCTTCAGCGCCTTGGCGCCGCCATTGGCCTCGGCGGGGAAGAACTTCTGCACCGAGTAGCCGCGCTCGAGCAGCGCCATTGCCTCGGATGCCGTGGCGGCACCGGGCAGCAGCGGCAGGTCGGCCTCCTCGCAGGCGTCCAGCAGCCGGTCTGTGGCGCCCGGCGAGACGCCGAAGCGTGCGCCCGCGTTCTTCGCGGCCTCGACGTCCTTGGGCGTCAGTAGCGTGCCGGCGCCCACGATTCCGCCCTCGACCGTGGCCATCTCGGCGATCGCGGCCAGCGCGGCCGGCGTGCGCAGCGTGACCTCGAGCACCGGCAGCCCGCCCTCGACCAGCGCGCGGGCCAGCGGCAGCGCGTGCGACACGTCGTCGATCACCAGTACCGGGATCACCGGCGCCATGCGGCAGAGTTTCTCGGTCTCGCGGCTTGCGTCTTGCGGAGTCATGCTTGGGCCCTTGCGTGGTATCGGCCGGGGCGGGGCGCCTCCGGCGGGAGTATTTGCGCCGAAGTGAAGGTCGCGTGCCTAGACGACGACGCCCGCACCGTGCGCGGCTTCGCCCACATTGGCGCGAAAGGCGGCGAAGAGCTCGCGCCCGACGCCGTGGCCGTTGGCCGACAGGTCCGATTTCACCGGTTCGCGCGCATCGAAGTCGGGGGCGAGGCAGTCGATCGTGCCGGTCTCGGCATCGACGCGGACGATGTCTCCGTCGCGCAGCTTGGCGAGCGGCCCGCCGTCGGCGGCCTCGGGCGAGACGTGAATCGCTGCCGGAACCTTGCCGGAGGCGCCCGACATGCGACCGTCGGTCAGCAGCGCGACCTTGTGGCCGCGGTCCTGCATCACCGCCAGCGTCGGCACCAGCCCGTGCAGTTCGGGCATGCCGTTCGACTTCGGCCCTTGGAAGCGCACCACCACGACCGTGTCCTGGTTCAGCTCGCCGGCCTTGAAGGCGGTCTTGACGTCCTCCTGCTCGGTGAAGATGCGCACGGGCGCCTCGATCACGCGGCGCTCGGGCGTGACGGCCGAGGTCTTCATCATGCCGCGACCCAGATTGCCCGCCAGCTGGCGCAACCCGCCGGTGGCCTGGAACGGGTCGATCGCCGGGCGCAGGATCTTGTCGTTCTGCGTCTCGGTGGGCGCGTCCTCCCACGTCAGGCGGCCGTCCTTCAGCTTGGGCTCCTGCCGATAGAGCGTCATGCCGTCACCCGCGACGGTGCGCACGTCGTCGTGCAGAAGCCCGGCATCCAGCAGCTGGCCGATCATGTATTGCAGCCCGCCCGCGGCGTGGAAGTGGTTCACGTCCGCAAGGCCGTTGGGATAGACCTTGGCCATCAGCGGCGTCACGCTGGACAGGTCGTCGAAATCTTCGAGGTCGAGCACGATTCCGGCGGCGCGGGCCATCGCCGGCAGGTGGATCACCAGGTTGGTCGAGCCGCCCGTCGCCATCAGCCCCACGATGCCGTTGACGAAGGCCTTGGCGTCGATAATGTCGCAGACCGGGCGGTAATCGTTGCCGAGCGCGGTGATTTCCAGCGCGCGCGCGGTGCCGGCCTTGGTCAACGCTTCGCGCATGTCGGTGCCCGGGTTGACGAAGCTCGCGCCAGGAAGATGCAGGCCCATGAACTCCATCAGCATCTGGTTGGAATTCGCCGTGCCGTAGAAGGTGCAGGTGCCAGGGCCGTGATAGCTTTCCATCTCGGCCTTCATCAGCGCGTCGCGGCCCACTTTGCCGGCAGCGAATTGCTGGCGCACGCGGGCCTTCTCGTCGTTGGGCAACCCGCTGGTCATCGGCCCGGCGGGCATGAACACACCGGGGATGTAGCCGAAGGTCGCCGCGGCGATCACGAGGCCCGGCACGATCTTGTCGCAGACGCCCAGGTAGGCGGCCGCGTCGAAGACGTTGTGCGACAGCGCGACGCCGGCGGCCAGCGCGATCACGTCGCGCGAGAACAACGACAGCTCCATGCCGACCTGGCCCTGGGTGACGCCGTCGCACATCGCCGGCACGCCGCCCGCGACCTGCGCGGTGCCGCCGGCCTCGCGCGCGGCCTTGCGGATCACGTCCGGAAACGTCTCGAACGGCTGATGCGCCGAGAGCATGTCGTTGTAGGCGGTCACGATGCCGAGGTTCG
Source organism: Citreimonas sp. (assembly GCF_042096055.1). NCBI lineage: Bacteria > Pseudomonadati > Pseudomonadota > Alphaproteobacteria > Rhodobacterales > Roseobacteraceae > Citreimonas > Citreimonas sp. The sequence goes on from NZ_JBELMH010000001.1 coordinate 88,285, forward strand.
GCGCCCGGTGGCCGGCCAGGCTGTCCTTGTCAGGGCCGCTCGCGGCATAGGCGTGGGCCTGGTTGCCGCAGGTCAGGTGCGCGCGGCGCGGGCCTTCGTCGGCGGCGCGGCGCATCCGGTCCAGGTAGATCTCGCGCCTTTCGGCCGAGCGCTCCTCGATCCGCTGGGTGACGCGGGCGACGGTGTCGTTGAGCGGCATGGAATCCTCCGGTGTCCGAGTGCCCGGGACGGGGCGGGCGGGTTGGGCGGCTTGTCTTCCATGTAAGCGCGTTAGCGATATCAGTAAAGCCATGCCGCCATCTTCGCCGCCGCGGATGTCGGTCCGGGCGTCGCACGGGAAACGCCGCAGGGGCGCGATCGGGTCCGTACGCGGCGGCGCATCGCGGGTGCTTTCCTTGTCCCGCGGCGCGCGCTATGGCGGGGCATGACCGACATGCCCGATCGCCCCGTCCTTCGCCTGAAGCCCAAGGCCAACGCCCGCGCCATCCGCCGCGGCGCGCCGTGGATCTTCGACAACGAACTCGTCCTCGACCGGCGCACCAAGGCGCTGGCGCCGGGGACCATCGCCACGCTCGAGGATGCCGAGCGGACGCCGCTGGGCACGGTGGCGGTGAACACCGCCTCGCGCATCACCGGGCGGATGCTGGACCGCGACGCCGAGGCCGTGATCGACGGCGCGTGGCTACAGGACCGGCTGGCCCGGGCGCAGGCGCTGCGCGCGCGTCTCTACGACGCGCCGTACTATCGGCTGGTCCATGCCGAGGGCGACAACCTGCCCGGCGTGGTGATCGACCGTTTCGGCGACACGGCCGTGATCCAGCCCAACGCCGCCTGGGCCGAGGCGCTGCTGGAGCCGCTGACCGACGCGCTGGTCGCCGTGACCGGCGTGACCACCGTGCTGAAGAACGCGGGCGGGCGCGGGCGCGCATTGGAGGGCCTCGACGATGCCGGTACGGTGCTGCGCGGCACGGCGCCGGAGGCCCCGGTCCCGGTCGCGATGAACGGCGCGACCTACATGGCCGACCTCACCAGTGGGCAGAAGACCGGGCTGTTCTACGATCAGCGCGACAACCACGCCTTCGCCGCACGTCTTGCGGGCGAGGCGCGCGTGCTGGACGTGTTCAGCCACGTGGGCGGCTTCGCGCTGGCCGCGCTGGCGGGGGGCGCGTCGCACGCGCTGGCGGTCGACGGCTCGGCCCCGGCGCTGGCGCTTGCCACCCGGGGCGCCGAGGCCAGCGGCTTCGCCGACCGGTTCGAGACGCGGCAAGGCGACGCCTTTGCCACGATGGAGGCGCTGGCCGAGGAAGGCGCCACCTTCGACATGGTGATCTGCGACCCGCCCGCCTTCGCGCCGGGCAAGCCCGCGCTGGAAAAGGGCCTGCGCGCCTACGAACGCGTGGCGCGGCTGGCCGCGCCGCTGGTGGCCGAGGGCGGCACGCTGGTGCTCTGCTCGTGTTCGCACGCCGCGGACCTCTCGGCCTTCACCGGCGCCTGCCTGCGCGGCATCGGGCGCGCGCATCGCTGGGCGCAGCTGATCCACACCGGCGGCGCCGGCCCGGACCACCCGCTGCTGCCGCAACTGGCGGAATCGGGCTACCTAAAGGCGCTGGTCTTCCGGCTGTGAAGGTCCTGCTCGACGCCTGCGTGCTCTACCCCACGGTGATGCGCGAGGTGCTGCTGGGCGCGGCGGGGCAGGGGCTGTACCGCCCGCTGTGGTCCGCGCGCATCCTCGAGGAATGGGCCCGCGCGACGCGCAAGATCGGCCCGGACGCCGAGGCGCAGGCCCGCGGCGAGATCGCGCTTCTGGGCGCGCACTGGCCCGGCGCGGCGGTGACTTGGCCGCCCTCGCTCGAGGACCGGTTGTGGCTGCCGGACGCGAACGACACGCATGTGCTGGCGGCCGCGATCGCGGGCTCGGCGGACATGATCGTGACGATCAACGCCAAGGACTTTCCCCGCGGCATACTAGCCGAAGAGGGACTGAGCCGCGCCGATCCCGACGCGTTCCTGCTGGGGTTGTTCAAGGCCGATCCGGAGCCGGTGCGCACCGCCTGCGCGGCGGTGCTGGACAAGGCGCGCGCCCTGTCGGCGGATCCGTGGGAAATGCGCCCGCTGCTCAAGAAGGCGCGTTTGCCGCGGCTGGCCAAGGCGCTCGACCAGGCGGCGGCGTAGGCTCAGGCCAGCGCGGGCAGGCCGGACTTGGTCGCGGCTCGGTAGCGCGCAAGGATGCTGTAGACGCAGGCGCGCATGTCGCTGGCGCCGCGGTAATCCCGCGCCGGAAGCACGAAACGATGTTCGCCCACACGCGCGGTCAGCACGTCGCCGGACCGGCGCATGTCGAACGGCTTGGTGTCGTCGAGCACGCCTTCCACCGCGTCGTCGTTCAACGTCAGAATCTTCAGGCCCATGGTTCTGCTCCTTCTTTTTGTCGGGCGATGCCGGTGCGCGCGGTCCCTGGCCGCAAAGGGCGTGGACTGATGCGCGCATCGACACTCTATAACGCGTTGATTAACGAAGCGTTCCCGATCCTCCCCCGACGGCACGAGGCTTGCGGGCAACGGCCGCGAAGGCTATCTGGCGCCTGACCCGAGCAATTTCATCGGAAATCCGCTTCGAAAGGCAGGCATGACCGTCCCAAGGCTTGAAACCCGCGACCTGGTGCGCCGCTTCGACGGCAAGCCCGTCGTCGACCACGTGTCGCTGTCGATCCTGCCGGGCAACGTCACCTGCCTTCTGGGCCCGTCGGGCTGCGGCAAGTCCACCACGCTGCGCATGATCGCGGGGGTCGAGCAGCAGGACAGCGGCGAGATCCTCGTCGACGGCAAGCTGGTCTGCGACACCGTCACCCGCGTGCCGCCCGAGAAACGCTCGGTCGGGCTGATGTTCCAGGACTTCGCGCTGTTCCCGCATCTCAGCGTCGCCGACAACGTGGCCTTCGGCCTCAAGGGCGCCAAGGCCGCCCGCCGCCGCCGCGCGGGCGAACTGCTGGAACGCGTGGGTCTGTCGCATTACATGGACGACTTCCCGCACCAGCTGTCGGGCGGCGAGCAGCAGCGCGTGGCGCTGGCGCGCGCCATCGCGCCCAAGCCCAAGGTCATGCTGATGGACGAGCCGTTCTCGGGCCTCGACAACCGGCTGCGCGACGGCATCCGCGACGAGACGCTGGACCTGCTGAAGGAAGAGGGCGCCGGCGTGCTGCTGGTCACGCACGAGCCCGAAGAGGCGATGCGCATGGCCGACGAGATCGCGCTGATGCGCGACGGCCGGATCGTGCAGCGCGGCGCGCCCTACAACATCTACAACTCGCCCGCCGACAAGGCCGCCGTGTCCTTTTTCTCGGACGTCAACGTGCTGACCGGGCGCGTGCAGGGCGCGCTGGTCGACACGCCCTTCGGGCAGTTCCTGGCGCCCGGTGTGCCCGACGGCGCGAGTGTCGAGATCGTGTTCCGCCCGCAGCATGTCACCATAGACTTCGACCGCGGCGGGCGCGGCCCCAACCCGACCGAGATCGCCGGCACGCCGGCCCGCGGCGTGGTGCGCCGCGCGCGCTTCATGGGCTCCGAAAGCCTGGTCGAGTTCCGCATGGACCACGACGACCAGGTCTTGCGCGCGACCGTGCCCAACGTGTTCCTGCCCAAGCCAGGAACGCCGCTGTGGCTGAGCGTGCGGCGCGACCGCTGCTTCGTCTTCCCGGCCTGAGCGCCTAGGCGTCCTTCGCGGCCTCGGCCAGCCGCGCCTGCACGCGCCGCAGCACGAAGACCCGCATTGCCGAGGCCAGCCCTGTGCCCGGATCGCGCGCCGCGTCGATCTCGGCCGCCAGCGCCTCGATCGGCTTGCCCTCGGCGCGGGCGATGGCGCGGAATTCGGCCCAGAATTCGTCTTCCAGCGAGACCGAGGTGCGGTGCCCGCGCAGGGTCAGCGAGTGCTTGACCGGCGGCCCGCTCATGCGTCCGGGTCGGGCGTGTCGCGCTTCTTGCCGGCATGGGTGCGCCCGGCCTTCTCGGCCTCGGCCCGCGCCCGCGCCTTCTGCGCCTTGCTCAGCCCGTGGAAGGCGGCGTTCGCGTCGGCCTGGCGGCGCTTTTCCGCACGATCGCGGGCCTTTCGCGCCTTGTTGAGGTTCACCACCCCGGTCACGACACGACCACCGCGTCCAGCGGACGCACCTTCAGCCGTGTGATGCGGTTGTTCTCGCGCGCCATGACCTCGAACCGGAAGCCGTGGAACGAGAACACCTGCCCCACGGTCGGGATCATCTGCGCCTCGTGGATCACCAGTCCCGCGACGGTGTTGGCCTCGTCGTCCGGCAGGGTCCAGTCGGTGGCGCGGTTGAAGTCGCGGATCGTCATGGCGCCGTCGATCCAGTAATGGCCGTCCTCGGCCTTGCGGATCGGGTGGTCGGCCTGCGGGTCGAACTCGTCGGTGATCTCGCCCACGATCTCCTCGAGGATGTCCTCGAGCGTGATGAGCCCCTGCAGGCTGCCGTACTCGTCCACCACCAGCGCGAAATGCGTCCGCCGGCGGAGGAACTGGCGCATCTGGTCGTCCAGCGACGTGGTGTCGGGCACGAAGTAGGGCTTCATCATCACGTCGGTGACCTTGAACTCCTTCAGCGCCTCGGCGGCGGAATCCGTCCCGTCGATCAGCTTGTACATCGCCCGCAGCAGGTCCTTGGCGTGGATCAGGCCGATGATGTTCTCGGGGTCGTCGCGGAAGATCGGCAGCCGCGTGTGGCTGCTTTCCAGGCATTGCTGCAGGATGTCCTGCGGCGGCGTGTCGGCGTCCAGCATCTCGATCTTCGAGCGGTGCAGCATGATCTCCTCGACCGTGCGGTCGCCGAGATCCAGCGCGCCCAGGATGCGGTCGCGGTCCTCCTTCTCGACCACGCCCTCGGAATGGCCCAGCTGCAGTGCGCCGGCGATCTCCTCGCGCACGGCGAGGATCTGGCTGTCGGGGTCAGTGCGCACGCCGAAGATGCGCAGCACGCCGCGCACCAGCAGGCGCACCGCGCTGACCATGGGCGAGAACACCTTGACGATGAAGGCGATCGGCGTGGCCACGCGTGCGGCGGCCAGTTCGGGGTTGGTGATCGCGTAGGTCTTGGGCAGCACCTCGGCGAAGATCAGCACCAGCAGCGTCATCACCAGCGTCGCCAGAGCCACGCCGGATTCGCCGAAGATGCGGGTGAACATCGCGGTGGCCAGCGAGGTGGCCAGGATGTTGACCATGTTGTTGCCCAGCAGGACCGAGCCGATCAGCCGCTCGTTGTCCTCGGTGATCTTCAGCGCGCGCGCGGCCCCCTTCGATCCCTTGTCCTGCGCGGCGCGCAGCTTGCCCCGCGACGCGGCGGTCAGCGCCGTCTCCGAGCCCGAGAAGAAGCCCGAGAGCGTCAGCAGGCCAAGGATGGCTGCGATGGTGATCCAGAAGGCGGCGTCCATGTCATCCCGACCTGTTTGATGTCGTGCCGGTTATGGGTTGCCCGGGCGCGTCAATCAAGGTCCGCCTCGGCGCGGGCCAGCGGATGATGCTGCAGCACCAGGTCGCGCAGACGCGCCTCGAGCACGTGGGTGTAGATCTCGGTCGTCGCCAGGTCCGCATGCCCCAGCAGCGTCTGGATCGAGCGCAGGTCGGCGCCGTTCTCCAGCAGGTGCGTCGCGAAGGCGTGGCGCAGCGTGTGCGGCGTCACCGCCTCGGGCGACACGCCCGCCTCGACGGCGAAGGCCTTGATCAGCAGGTAGAAGCCGTGCCGCGTCAGGTGCCCCGAGCGACCGTGCGACGGGAACAGCCACTGCGATTGCGGCCGTCCGGCGATGCGCGCCACGTCCTGGTCGGCGTCGCGCAGCGCCAGCCACTCGGCCAGCGCGGCACGCGCGGGCGGCGACAGCGGCACCATGCGCTCCTTGCCGCCCTTGCCGCGCACCAGCAGCATGCGCGGATCGCCCCGCGCGGCCGAGGCGGGCAGCGAGACCAGTTCCGACACGCGCATGCCCGTGGCGTAGAGCACCTGCATCAGGCAGGCGTTGCGCGCGCGCTCGGCCGGGCTGCGGCCATGCGCTGCGGCGGCGTCCAGCAGGCGGTCGACATCGGGCACCGACAGGCTTTTGGGCAGGCGCCGGTCGCGGCCCGGCCCGGCGATCTGCACCGCCGGGTTGTCGTCGCGCAGGCCTTCCTCGAAGGCGAAGCGGTAGAGCTGCTTGATCGCCGACAGCCGCCGTGCCCGCGTGGCGCGCGACAGCCCGTCCGCGTCGCAGGCGATCAGGTAGGCCTCGATGGTGTCCCGGTCGGCGGTGGCGAAATCCGCGCCCCGGTCGGCCAGCCACTCGGCCGCCAGCCGCAGGTCGCGGGCATAGGCCGCCAGCGTGTTGGCGGCCGCGCCGCGCTCGGCGGCGATCGCCTCGAGGAAGGGTTCGATCCAGCGTGCGCTCATCGCCGCGCCCGCTCGGCGTCAAGCAGCATCGCCTGCAGCGCCGCGCGCCGCGCGGTGTCCTGCAGGCCGACGGCGCGCAGCGTCGCCAGCGCGTCGGTCAGGCTTTGCGGGTTGCCCGCCATCCCGTCCGAGAAGAGGTCGATCGCGCGCAGCAGCGTCTCGCCCAGCGAGGTTTCGGCCAGCGCCTGCGCCAGCGCGTCGGGCATCGCCGCGTCGTGCGTGAAGGCGGCGGCGACGGCCTCGGCATGGGGCAGGTCGGGGACCTCGGCGCTGGCCAGGTCGTAGTCCTCGGGCGCCGCACCCGCGATCGCCTTCAGGAAGGCGGTCTCGGCGTTGCGGGCGCGCATGCCCTCGGCCAGGCTGCGATAGCCCGGCGACAGCAGGGCGGCGCGCTCGGCCATGTCGGCGGCGCGGCCTTCCAATGGCAATTCGGACAATTGGCGCGCGAAAAGCGTCGAAAACGGCACGAGCAGCCCCGCGCTCGCCATCTGTGGCCAGGCCTTCTCCAGCGCCGGGCCGACCGCGCCGGGCACGTCGCTGGCCAGCGCGCGGTCCAGCGCCTGGAACGCCTCGACGCGGTCCCACACCCCGCCCGAGGCGGCGGGCTGCCGCGCGGTGTAGATGCCCAGCAGGCGGTTGGCGGTCAGCGCGCCGGCGCGCGCCAGCCGTTCGGCGGCGACGATCTGCGCGCGCCAGCCCATGTCGCCGGTCATGTCCAGCACCGCGAAGGGCAGCGGCAGCGGCGCCGTGGGCAGCGGCTCTCCGATCGCCTCGAACAGGCGGAATTCCAGCGGGGTGGGGCGCACCGGCGGCAGCAGCGGCCCGCGGGATTCGTGGATCTCGGGGTCGAGGTAGCGTTCGAGCAGGTCGACGCGGCGCGCGGGCAGGGCGCCGATCTGCCCGGCGCTGCCCAGGATCAGCGCGGCCCGGCTCCAGTCGCCGCCGCGCGCGATGCAGAATACCCGCAGGCCCAGATCGTCGCTGAGTGCCGGGCGCGCCGACAGCGTCCGGCAGGGCGCCTCGATCCGGCCCAGCAGCATCGTCAGGTCCGACCAGCGCGCGAAGAGCTCGGGCTCGTTCGTGCCGACGATCTCCAGCACGGCCAGCGCCTCGTCCACTGCGCCGTCGGCGATCAGCCAGTCCAGCCGCGCGCCCAGATGCGCCACGTCCGCCTGCGGCGAGGGTGGTGCGGCCTCGGCGAGCATCAGCGTGCGCATCAGCGATTGCAGCGCCGGAACCGCCGGCTCGGTCCGCTCGATCAGCCGCGCGACGCGCCCCGGGTCCGAGCCCTGCCAGAGCGTGTTGGGAAAGCCGGTGACCGAGGGTGGCAGCAGGCCCGCGGATCCCACGCCCTGCGCGCCCAGCGGCGCGCTGTCGACCCGCGGCACCTCGGCCCCGCCGGTGACCGGGGGCTGATCCTGTTGCGCGCCAAGCGGTGCGGCGAAGGCCAGCAGCGCCAGCGCGAGGCCCGTGGTCTTCCTAGCGGTCATCGAGCTCGACAGGCACGCGGACTTCGGATTGCGGCGGGCTGAAATCGGCACCGAACCACGGGCCGAGATAGGCATACGCCACCAGCACGACCAAGCAGAGGATTAGCAGATAGAACAGCCATTTGATGAAGCGACCCATGCGTACCCGTCTTTCCTGCCCTGGATTTTTTCTTCTTATAACTGGCCTTTTTGTTCCTTACACGGCATTCACGCAACTTAAATGACGAATGGGCGAAGGACAGCCGACCGGCGATGGGCGACCTGGGCACGCGCGAGGGACCGATCCTGCTCAAGACCGTGGTGCTGGTGGGCATGATGGGGGCCGGCAAGACCGCCGTGGGCCGCACCCTCGCCGCACAGCTCGGCGTGCCCTTCCGCGATTCGGACGCCGAGATCGAGCAGGCCGCCGACCGCTCGATCGCCGAGATCTTCGCCCGCGACGGCGAGCCGTTCTTCCGCCGCAAGGAAAGCCAGGTCATCGCCCGCCTGCTCGAGGGCGAGCCGTCGATCCTGTCGACCGGCGGCGGCGCGTTCCTGTCGGCCGAGAACCGCGCCATGATCTCGGCCCACGGCGTGTCGGTGTGGCTCGACGCGGGGCTCGACCTGCTGTGGGCGCGCGTGCGCCACAAGCAGACGCGCCCGCTGCTGCGCACCGCCGATCCGCGCGCCTCGCTCGCCGCGCTCTACCGCGACCGGGTGCCGGTCTACGCGCTGGCCGACGTCACGGTGAAATCCGAACAGAACCTGTCGCTGGACAAGATGGCCGCGCGGGTGACGCGCGGGCTGCTGGCGCACCGTCCCGACGTGCTGAAAGAGCGCGCATGACCCAGCCGAAGGCACACGCATGATCCACACCGTTCCCGTCCCGTTGCCCGGCCGCGCCTACGACGTGCGCATCGGCCCCGGCCTGATCGCGTGCGCCGGCGCCGAGATCGCGCCGCTCCTCGCCCGCCCGCGCGTGGCGATCGTGACCGATCAGACGGTGGCGGCGGCGCATCTCGACGCGTTGCAGTCTGCGTTTACGGCAGAGGACATCGCCTCCGAGGCGCTGCGGCTGCCCGCCGGCGAGGCCACGAAAAGCTGGGCGCAGCTTCAGGCCTGCACCGAATGGCTGCTGGACCAGCGGGTCGAGCGGCGCGACGTGGTGATCGCGCTGGGCGGTGGCGTGATCGGCGACCTCGTGGGCTTCGCCGCCGCCATCCTGCGGCGCGGCGTGCGCTTCGTGCAGCTGCCGACCTCGCTTCTGGCGCAGGTCGACAGCTCGGTCGGCGGCAAGACCGGCATCAACACGCGCCACGGCAAGAACCTGGTCGGCGCCTTCCACCAGCCCGCGCTGGTGCTGGCCGACACGGCCGTGCTGGACACGCTGCCGCCGCGCGACCTGCTGGCGGGATACGGCGAGGTGGTGAAATACGGCCTGCTGGGCGACGCCGACTTCTTCGCCTGGCTCGAGGATAACGGCCCGGCGCTTGCGCGCGGCGACGCGGCCGCCCGCGCCCATGCGGTGCGTCGGTCGGTCGAGATGAAGGCCGAGATCGTGCTGCGCGACGAGACCGAGCAGGGCGACCGCGCGCTGCTGAACCTCGGCCACACCTTCGGCCACGCGCTCGAGGCCGCGACCGGCTATTCCGACCGTCTGCTGCACGGCGAGGGCGTGGCCATCGGCTGCACGCTGGCGTTCGACCTGTCCGCGCGCCTCGGCCTCTGTTCGCAAGAGGACCCGTCGCGCCTGGCCGCGCATCTGCGCGCCATGGGCATGAAGGCGACCCTGTCGGACATCCCGGGCGCGCTGCCCGATGCCGAGGGGCTGCTTGACCTGATGGGGCAGGACAAGAAGGTGATCGACGGCCGGCTGCGCTTTGTCCTCGCGCGCGGGATCGGGCGGGCCTTCGTCGCCTCGGACGTGCCGGGCGACACCGTGCGCGCCGTGTTGGCGGACGCGCTGAGGGCCTGATCGCACGAAAAAGGCTGCCCGGTATGCCCGGACGGCCCCTCATCATGCATTAATCGACCTGACGGCCTAGAACGGGATCTCGTCGTCCAGATCGCGCGACGGTGCGCGCGAACCGCCGCCACCACCGCCACCGCTGCTGCCGCCGCCATAGCCGGGGTCGTCGTAGCCGCCGCCGTAATCGCCGCCGCCGCCATAGCCGCCACCCTGGCCACCAGCACCACCGCCACCGCCGCCGCCTTCGCCGCGGCCGTCCAGCATGGTCAGCGTGCCGCCCACGCCGGCGACCACGATGTCGGTCGAATAACGGTCCTGGCCGGACTGGTCCTGCCACTTGCGGGTCTGCAGGCTGCCCTCGACATAGACCTTGCTGCCCTTCTTCAGGTACTGCTCGGCCACGCGCACCAGCCCGTCGCCGCGCAGCACCACGTTGTGCCACTCGGTGCGCTCGCGGCGCTCGCCTGTGCTGCGGTCCTTCCACTGCTCGGAGGTGGCGATGCGCAGGTTGCACAGCTTGCCGCCGTCCTGGAACGTGCGGACCTCGGGGTCGCGCCCCAGGTTGCCCACGATGATCACCTTGTTCACGGATCCGGCCATTCTGCCCCCTTGCGAATCTCTGTCCTGGCTTCGTTGGCGACAAACTACATCACGCGCGCGGCGGAGATAAGGGCGCGACGGCCGATCCGGCGGCGCATCGCCCGAAAGCGACGCTGCGACACGAAGGACTCGCGCTCTGGCGAAAAGTGCGTAGCATGCGCGCAAAAGACGTTCTCATAACGGACCGGGGGGACCGCCATGCGACCGACTGCATCCAGACCGCGTGCGACCACGCCATACCTGCGCGCCGCGCCGGCGCTGATCCTCGGCCTCGGGCTGACGATGGCCGCGACGCATGCCTTCGCCGACATCGTGTCGACCAAGTCGCGCCAGGGCCTCTTCGCCAGCAAGACCTCGGTCCTCGACGATCGCGCGGCCGAGCAATACAAGAGCTCGATCCGCCTGCAGCCGCCCAGCGTGGTCACGCCCACCAAGTACGGCGCGCTCGACGGCACGGTGCCGAAATACCGCGGCGCCTATAACGGCGAATACGCCGGCCTCGCCCGTGACGCCGCGCGCCGCCACGGCATCCCCGAGGACCTATTCCTGCGCCTCGTCCAGCAGGAATCGCGCTTCAATCCCAAGGCGTTGTCGCACAAGGGCGCGATCGGTCTGGCGCAGCTGATGCCCGGCACCGCGCGCCTGCTGGGCGTCGATCCGCACGACCCGCTCGACAACCTCGAAGGCGGGGCGCGGTACCTGCGGATGATGCACGAGAAGTTCGGCTCGTGGCGGCTGGCGCTGGCGGCCTACAATGCCGGCCCCGGCGCGGTCGAGAAGCACGGCGGCGTGCCGCCCTACCGCGAGACGCTGGGCTACGTGAAGGCGATCTGGGGCAGCTAGCCCGCGACGCGCCACTTGTAGGCGCGCGGCAGGTAGGCGATGTGCTGGTCCGCATCGATCACGTGCGGCGCCGCGTGCCGGAACAGCGCACGCCAGAACGGCTGGATCACCACGCCCTGTTCGATCAGGATCGTCTGCAGCCGGCCCATCAGCACGCGCCGCGCGTCCGCCGACAGGATCCCGTTCGCCTCGTTCAGAAGCGCGTCGAAGGCGGGGTCCGCGAACCCCGTCTCGTTCCAGGCCGCGCCCGAGCGGTAGGCCAGCGACAGCACCTGCGTGCCCAGCGGCCGGTGGTTCCAGTCGGTCGTGCTGAACGGGAACTGCGTCCAGCCCTCCCAGTACATGGCGCGGGGCAGGATACGCCTCGACACGATCAGGCCCGCGTCGCGCAGTTGCACCGCCACCGCGTCGGCGGTCGGCCGGCGCAGGTCGTCGTCGACCGAGATCAGCACGTGGTCATAGTCCGACATGCCGGCCTGCACCATGATCGCGCGCGCCTGCCGCGGATCGTAGGGCAGGCGCGTGACCGATCCGTCGTATTCGGGATGCATCGGGCCCACGTGGCAGTTCTCGGCCGGGATGCCGCGTCCGTGCACGCCCAGTTCCAGGCAGATCGCGTTGTCGACCGCCATGGTCAGCGCGCGCCGTACGCGCATGTCGGCATAGGGCCGGCGCCCGCTGCCGTCCTCGGCTTGCTGGTTCGCCCGCACCACCACGGTCGAGCCGCTGTCGATCGCGGATTTCTTCCACCCCAGCGCGTCCATCTCGTCCACCTGGCCGCCGATCGTCTCGTAGAGCACGTCGACCTCGCCCGCCGCCGCCGCGGCGACCCAATTGCGCGGGTCGGTGCCGAGATCGACCAGCTCCAGCCGGTCGAGGTGCCAGCCTCCGAAGGGCAGGGCGTCGTAGCCCCACCAGGGATGCTCGGTCTTCTCCAGCACGGCGCGCTCGCCCGGCAGGTGCGTGGTGACGCGCATCGGGCCGGTGCCGATCAGGGCGGAAAGCGCATCGTCGGGGTCGTAATCCGCATGAACGATCGCGGCGGGATAATCCGCCATTCCGGGGATCAGCGTGATGTCCGACCGCGTCGGCCGCAGGCGGACGGTGGCGTCGTCGAGCACCGCGATCGCGCCGTCTGCCGCGCGCCCGGTCGCCAGGTCGATCAGCGAGGCCATGCGCGCGGCCATCGAGTTGCCTTGCACCGAGACGTCGCACCACCGCTCGATGTTGCGTGCCACGTCCGAGGCCGTAAAGGGCTCGCCGTTCGACCACGTGACGCCGGGGCGCACGTGCAGGACGTATTCCATCGCGTCGTCCGAGGCGTCCCAGTGCGACAGCAGCATCCCGTGGAACGACCCGTCCGAGTTGTACTCGACCAGGTATTCCAGCGTGCCGTGGGTGACATAGGCCATCTGCGGCCAGTCGTAGGTGCGCGGATCGCGGTGGTCGCGCACGTCGCATTGCAGCCGGATCATGCCGCCCGTAGGCCCCGCCTGTTGCGCGCGCGCCGGCGCCGGCAAGCCCGCCAGCGCGCAGGCCGCGGCGGTCGTCATGCCCAGCGCGGTGGCCTGCGACAGGAATTCGCGCCGGCTCAGCCGGCCGGCGGCCAGGTCGGCGGCGCAGGCGCGCGCGGCGGGGTGGACCGGGGATGGGCGGCGAGGTGTCATGCATGCTCCGGCGATCGGGGCTTCATGCAACGCCCTTCGCGGCGGGGCGTCAACGGGCGGATTGCCGCGATCGTGCGACAAAGGCCGGTTTTCGTTCACGAAGGGATCAGCCTGCTATAGCGCCCGCGCATCCACAGGTCGCCAACCGCCCATGCGCGCGCGGAACCACGTGCGCTGCCGCTTGGCGAATTGCCGCGTCAGGATCGTGCCGCGCTCGACGGCCTCGTCCAGCGACAGCGCGCCGTCGAGATACGCCATCAGTTCCGCCGCGCCGATCGCCTTGGCCGAGGGACGGTCGGGCGACCAGGCGGGGCGGTTGGCGCGCGCCTCGTCCAGCGCGCCGCCCTCGACCATCGCGCGGAAACGGCCGGCGATGCGCGCGTTCAGCCAGTCGGGCGGCGCCTCGACCAGCAGCGGCTGCGCGCGGTCCAGCGGCAGCAGCGGCGGCGGCGTGTCGGCCTGCCACTCAGTCAGCCCGCGCCCCGTCGCGGTCAGCACCTCCCAGGCGCGCATCACGCGGCGCGGGTTCATCAGGTCGATCCCGCCGCGCGTCCGTGCGTCAAGTGCCGCGACCAGCGCACCCAGCCCGTCGCGGGCCAGCCGATCCTCGGCCTCGGCGCGCACCGCCGCGGGCGTGGGCGGGATCTCGGCCAGCCCCTCGGTCAGCGCGCGGAAATACAGCCCCGTGCCGCCCGTCACGATCACCCGGCCCGCAGCCAACAGCGGCGACACCTCGCGCAGCCAGTCGCCCACGGAATAGGCGACGTCGCCGGGCACGTGTCCGTAAAGCGCATGCGGCGCCCGCGATTCGTCCGCCGCCGAGGGCCGCGCCGTCAGCACCCGCCAGTCGTCGAACACCTGGATCGCGTCGGCGTTGACGATCGTGCCGCCCTGCGCCTCGGCGATCGCCAGCGCCAGCGCCGACTTGCCGCTGGCCGTCGGCCCCGCGATCAGCACCGGCCGGTCGGCATCCAGCCCGTCCAGCAGGCGTTTCACGGGATCTGATGGCGCCATGCGTTCCTCGGGGTCGGCGGCGGGCATCCCGCCATTGCAGCGCCCCGGGATTTACGACAAACAGGGCCGCGATCCCAGCCCGCCCAAAAACGGAGTGACGGCATGACCGCCCAGCCCAGCCAAGAGCCCCAGAAGGAGACGACCTACAGGCGCGTCCTGCTCAAGATTTCCGGCGAGGCGCTCATGGGCGACCAGGGCTTCGGCCTGCACCCGCCGACCGTCCAGCGCATCGCCCGCGAGGTCCAGAGCGTGCACGAACTGGGCGTCGAGATCTGCATGGTCATCGGCGGCGGCAACATCTTCCGCGGCCTCGCCGGCTCGGCCCAGGGGATGGAGCGCACCACAGCCGACTACATGGGCATGCTCGCCACCGTGATGAACGCGCTGGCGATGCAATCCGCGCTGGAAGGCCTCGGCGTCTTCACCCGCGTGATCAGCGCCATCCGCATGGACGAGGTGGCCGAGCCCTATATCCGCCGCCGCGCCGTGCGCCATCTGGAAAAGAAGCGCGTCTGCATCTTCGCCGCCGGCACCGGCAACCCGTACTTCACCACCGACACCGCCGCGACCCTGCGCGCGAACGAGATGGCCTGCGAGGCGATCTTCAAGGGCACGAAGGTGGACGGCGTCTACGACAAGGACCCGATGAAGCACGCCGACGCGGTCCGCTACGACACCGTCAGCTACGACGATTGCCTGCAGAAGAACCTCAAGGTGATGGACGCCTCGGCGATCGCGCTGGCGCGCGACAACAGCCTGCCGATCATCGTCTTCTCGCTGGACGAACCGGGCGGCTTCAAGGGCATCCTGGCCGGCCGGGGCACCTACACGCGGGTGCACGGCTAGGCCGTTGGGTCCGCGCGCGGCCCTCAGGCGGGCTGCGCGCCGGTTTCCGCCGCTTGCGCCCGCGCCGGGCCGAACAGCGCGCCCGCGCGCAGGTCGCGCGGCGACAGCGCGTATTGCTCGCGGAAGCTGCGCGTGAAGGACGACGGCGATTCGAAGCCGGCGGCGCCCGCGATGTCCGCGATCGGGCGCATCGTGCGCTCGACCAGCAGGCGGGCATGGTCCAGCCGCAGCGCCACGTAGACCCGCGCGGGCGACGCACCCTCGATCCGCTGGCAGCGGCTGCGCAGCTGCTTCGGGCTAAGCCCCAGCAGGCGCGCGATCTCGGTCAGGCTCAGCGGCTCGGCGATATGGGCGCCCATGATCGCCTTCATCCGCGCGATCAGCGGATCGCCCGGCGGGGTCGCCACGCCGTCCTCGGGGGCGGGCAGGGCGCCGCGCTCGCAGGCCGGCAGCAATCCCTCGGCATGCAGCCCGCGCGCGGCGGCATGCGCCAGCGCCGGCGCGCTGCGCCCGGCGACCCAGTCCAGCAGCGCCGCCCCCGTGGCCAGCCCGCCGCGACAGGTCAGCCGCGCGCCGTCATGCACGAAATCCGCGTCCTCGTGCGTGATCGGCCGGGGCGGCGGAAACGGACCCAGTGGTTCTGGCGCGGGCGGCAGCACCGCGCGGTGCCCGTCGAGATACCCCAGCGCCGACAGCACGTGCGCGCCGTGGCCCAGCCCTCCCAGCGTGGCGCCGCGCGCCGCCGCCAGCCGCAGCGCGTCGCGCAGCCGCATCGGCATGTAGAGCGCCGCGTCCGGCCCGCCCGCGATCAGCAGCAGGTCGGCCGAGGCCAGCGCCGCGGCCTCCGCATCCGGCGCCACCGCGACGCCGTCGGCGGACAGGACCGGCGCACCGGTCACGGTATCGGTGACCAGCACCGCCGCCCCGTCGCCCGCCGCGCGCCTGACGCTGCGCACCAGTGCGGCCGTCAGCGCATGGTCGAGCATCGGAAACGCCTCGCACAGGATCATCGCGATCTGCATGTCCACCCCTTCGATGCAGGCTTTCCCAGTTCGCGCCCATCATCCGCGAACCCGGTGAAGGGGCGGTAAACGCGCGCGCGAAACAGGTCGTTTCGCGCATGCCGCGCGCCGGCAAGGGGTCGCGAAAACCGCCCCGCCTCTGGTCAAGGCCGCGTCACCTGCGCTAATAGGCGCCCAAATGGCTGCAACAGGCGGGAACACAATGTCCGAAGAGTTCGAACTGGATACCGACGATCTGAAACGGCGCATGGATGGCGCCATGGCGAACCTGCGCACCGAATTCGCCAGCCTGCGCACCGGGCGGGCCTCGGCCTCGATGCTCGAGCCCGTGCAGGTCGAGGCCTACGGCCAGATGACGCCGATCAACCAGGTGGGCACGGTCAACGTGCCCGAACCGCGCATGGTCACGATCAACGTCTGGGACAAGGGCCTCGTCAACAAGGTCGAGAAGGCGATCCGCGAAAGCGGCCTGGGGATCAACCCGCAGATGAACGGCACGATCATCATGCTGCCGATCCCCGAGCTCAACGAGGAACGCCGCCGCGAGCTGACCAAGGTCGCCGGCCAGTACGCCGAGCATGGACGCGTCTCGATCCGCAACATCCGCCGCGACGGCATGGACCAGATCAAGAAGGCCAAGTCCGACGGCATGTCCGAGGACGACCAGAAGTTCTGGGAGACCGAGGTGCAGCAGCTGACCGACGCCTACATCAAGAAGATCGACGAGGCGCTCGAGGGCAAGCAGGCCGAGATCATGCAGGTCTGATACGCCCGCATCGGCGCCCCCGCGCGGGGCGCCCGCAGGCCCGCTTGCGGCGGCGTTTCCTAACGAAGGATGAATCCGTCTCTGGAAGTCATTGAAATCGTTGGGGCGCCTGGGTGCCCCACCGTGGGACACCGGTTTCGACCGCCCCGCCGCGCCGCAGGCGGAAGACCCGCACGGGTCGCCATGCCACGACCGCCCGATTTCGCCGCATTGCCCGGTAGCAGCCGGCGAGGGGGGGCGTTATTGTCGCAGGCGTGCCGAATGCAAGGATACACGATGCCCGATTCCTTCCGTGAAACCGGTGGCCCGCGCCATGTGGCCATCATCATGGACGGCAACGGGCGATGGGCGACCATGCGCCACCGGCCGCGCCTGTTCGGCCACCATGCCGGCGCCCGCCGCGTCCGCGAGGTCGTCGAGGCCTGCCCGGGCTTCGGGATCAAGTACCTCACGATCTTCGCCTTCTCGACCGAGAACTGGCGCCGCACCCAGGTCGAGGTCGCCGGCCTCATGAGCCTGTTCCGCCGCTACATCACCAAGGAGATGCAGGCCTTCGTCAAGGAGAACGTCCGCGTCCGCTTCATCGGCGACCGGCCGCGCCTGGACGCCAAGCTGCGCGCCCTGATGGACGAGGCCGAGGCCATGACCGCCCATTGCACCGGCACCAACCTGACGATCGCCCTGAACTACGGCGGCCGCGACGAGGTCGCGCGCGCCACGCGCCGCCTGGCCGAGGACGTGCGCGACGGCCGCCTCCACCCCGAGGACGTGAACGAGGAAACCTTGCCGCGCTACCTGGACACCCACGTGCTGCCCGACCCCGATCTCGTGATCCGCACCAGCGGCGAGGCGCGGGTCTCAAACTTCCTTCTGTGGCAATCGGCCTATTCCGAATACATCTTCGTCGACACGCTCTGGCCCGATTTCGGCGCCGACGAGCTGGGGCGCCTGCTGTGCGCCTTCGCCGAACGCGATCGCCGCTACGGCGCGGTGAAGGCATGAGCGGGGCGCGCTGGGACGATCTCGCCGTCCGGCTGGGTTCGGGCGCGGTGCTGGTGGCGCTGGGCCTAGGCGCGGTCTGGCTGGGCGGACTGTGGTTCCACGCCCTGATCGCCGTCGTCTGCGGCGTCATGGTGTGGGAGCTGGTGGTCATGCTCGACGCCGGCCGCCAGCGCAGCCAGTACCTGCTGGCCGGCGCCACCGCGGCCGCGGCGATGATCTCGATCGAACTGCCGCCCGCCTTCGCGCTACCGCTTCTGCTAGCGCCGTCGATGCTGGGCCTCGGGCGGATGCAGACCGGTGGCGTGACCTACGCGGTCTTTACCGCGACGATCCTGCTGGCCGGCTACGGCATGATGGCGCTGCGCGACGATTTCGGCCTGTGGTGGATGCTGTGGCTGGTGCTGGTCGTCGTGGTCACCGACGTGGGCGGCTACTTCGCCGGGCGCTATTTCGGCGGGCCGAAGCTGTGGCCCCGCGTCAGCCCCAAGAAGACCTGGTCCGGCGCCGTCGCCGGCTGGGCCGCGGCCGCGGTGGTCGGCCTGCTGTTCGCCGGCACGGACGAGGCGGGGCTGGGCCTGGTCGGCATCTCGATCGCGGTCAGCATGGCCAGCCAGATCGGTGACATCACCGAAAGCGCAATCAAGCGGCGCGCGGGCGTCAAGGACAGCTCGAACCTGCTGCCGGGGCATGGCGGCCTGCTCGACCGGTTCGACGGGATGCTCGGCGGCGCGCTGTTCATCGTCATCGCCGGCCAGATCGTGAATTTCCCGCCGGGCGTCGCATGAGGCGCATCTCGGTCTTCGGCGCGACCGGATCGATCGGGCTGAACACGCTGGACCTGCTGCGCCGCGACCGCGACGCCTACGATATCGTCGCGCTGACCGGCGGGCGCAACGTGGCCCGGCTGGTCGAACTGGCGCGCGAATTCCGCCCCGCCGTGGCGGTCCTGTCGGACGAAGGCGACCTGCCGGCGCTGCGCGACGGCCTCGCCGGCACGGGGGTCGAGGCCGCCGCCGGACACGCCGCGCTGATCGAGGCGGCGTCGCGCCCCGCCGACTGGGTCATGTCGGCGATCGTCGGCGCCGCGGGGCTCGAGCCCGGGCTGCACGCGCTGCGCGCAGGCGCGACGCTGGCGCTGGCCAACAAGGAAAGCATGGTCTGCGCCGGGCCGCTCATGCTCGAGACCGCGCGCACCCACGGCGCCGCGATCCTGCCGGTCGACAGCGAGCATTCCGCCGTCTTCCAGGCCCTGATCGGCGAGGATCTGGCGGCGGTCGAGCGTGTCATCATCACCGCCAGCGGCGGCGCGTTCCGGGACTGGCCGCTGGCCGACCTCGCACGCGCCACGCCGGAACAGGCGGCGACGCACCCGAACTGGGCGATGGGGCAGCGCATCACGATCGACTCGGCCTCGATGTTCAACAAGGCTCTGGAGCTCATTGAAACGAAAGAGTTCTTCGGCATCGACCCCGACCGGATCGAGACCGTCGTGCACCCGGAATCGATGATCCACGCGCTGGTCGGCTTCGTCGACGGCGCGTTGATGGCCCACGTGGGCCCGCCCGACATGCGCCACGCGATCGGCTTTGCCCTGCACCACCCGGCGCGCCGCACGCTGCCGGTCGAACGGCTGGACCTCGTCCGTCTCGGCACGCTCAGCTTCCGTACCGCCTGCGAGGACCGCTGGCCCGCGCTGCGCCTTGCGCGCGAGGTCATGCGCGCGGGCGGTCTGTCGGGCGCGGTGTTCAACGCCGCGAAGGAGGCCGCGCTGGATGCCTTCGTGGCGCGGCGCATCGGCTTCACCCAGATGGCCGAAGTGGTCGAGGACGTGCTCGACCGCACGACGCCGGAACGGGATGCCGCAGATGGCGTGATTTCCCTTGATACGGTGCTGCACGCGGACCAAATGGCACGGCAGGCCGCGGGCGACGCGATCGCGGCCCGCGCGCGATGATCCGGGCGCGACCCGGCTTCCCGAAAGACAAAGAACGGAGCGATCCTTGGACCCGACGAGTTTGATCCCGCAATTCGGGGGGCTGATCTGGACGCTTCTCGCCTTCGTCGTCGCGCTGTCGGTGATCGTCGCGATCCATGAATACGGCCATTACATCGTCGGCAAGAAGACCGGCATCTACCCCGAGGTCTTCTCGCTGGGCTTCGGACCGGTGCTGTTCTCGCGCCGCGACGGCTACGGCACGCTGTGGCAGGTCGCGGCACTTCCCTTGGGCGGCTACGTGCGGTTCCGCGGCGACGCGAATGCCTCGGGCGGCAAGGACGAGGACGCCATGGCCGCGCTGAGCGAGGCCGAGCGGCGCACCACGATGAACGGCGCGCCGCTCTGGGCGCGCAGCCTGACCGTGGCCGCGGGGCCGCTGTTCAACTTCATCCTGTCGGCGCTGATCTTCACCGGCATCTTCATGGCGCGCGGCCAGGTGGCCGAGCCGCTGACAGTGGGCGACCTGCGCCCGCTGCCGGCCGTGCAGGCGCTGCAGGAGGGCGACGAGATCCTCGAGATCGAGGGCGCGCCGACGCCCGCCCGCGACGACGGCGGCTTCGACGCGTTCCTCGCCGCGCTGCCCAAGCAGGCGCAGCTGGACTACACCGTCCGCCGCGACGGCGCGCCGATGGTCGTCGAGGGGCCTTACGTCTACCCGCCGCTGGCCACGCAGGTGGTGCCGCGCTCGGCCGCGGCGGATGCGGGCGTGCGGCCGGGCGACGTCATCCAGGCGGTCGACGGCACGCCGATCTTCGCCTTCTCGCAAATCCAGGAGGCGGTCGAGAATTCCGGCGGCGCGGCGCTCGACCTGACCGTCTGGCGCGACGGCGATACCCTCGAACTGACCATGACCCCGCGCCGCACGGACGAGCCGCAGCCCGACAACAGCTTCCGCTCGGTCTACCGGATCGGCGTCGTCGGCGGCATGGCCTTCGAGCCTGCCACCGAATCGGTTGGCCCGGTGGCGGCGCTGGGGCAGGGCGTGGCGCAGGTGGGCGCGGTGATCGAAAGCTCGCTGTCGGGCTTGTGGCACATGGTCACCGGCGCGATCTCGACCTGCAACCTGTCGGGGCCCATCGGCATCGCCGAGGTGTCGGGCGACATGGCCGCGCAGGGCACGCAAAGCTTCATCTGGTTCATCGCCGTGCTGTCGACGGCCGTGGGCCTGCTGAACCTGTTCCCGGTCCCGGTGCTCGACGGCGGCCACCTGGTGTTCCACGCCTACGAGGCGGTGACCGGTCGCCCGCCCAGCGACCGCGCGCTGCAGGTGCTCATGTCGATCGGCCTGACGCTGGTGCTGGGGATGATGGTCTTCGCGCTGACCAACGACATCTTCTGCCCCTGACCCACGCGCCGGGGCAGGCCGGGCCATCCCGCCGCCCCGGCCGCGCCATGATCGCGCCCGAATCCCTGCCTACCCCGAAGGGGTGGTGGAAGAACGGAGTGGGATCGATGCGCGCGATCGAAGACGGCTATCGCAGTCTCAACCTCATCCTGACGCTCAGCTGGGACCGGGTCCTGTTCGTCGCGGGGCTTGCCGGAGCGCTCTGGCTGGGGGCTCAATTCGGCGCGTTCGCCGGATGAAGCCGGGGCCGGGCGCGGGCGGATCTGCACCTGCGTCCGGCCTCACAGCGTTTTGACAAGGCCGGTCAATCCCGATACTGAACCCGAAGGGTTTTCAGATTTGGGTAGGCGAAATGGCCGCAGTCACTGGCGCGCGTGAAGCGCGGTTCGAAAGGCTTCACGCAGCGCGGCTGGCACGGGCGGCACGCATCGTCGCCTCGGCCATCGTCCTGGGCGCCGGCGCCGCTTCGGTCACGCCCGGAATGGCGCTTGCGCAAAGCTACACGTTCAACGCCGTCTCGATCGAGGGCAACGAGCGGATCGAGCCCGGCACGATCCTCAGCTATGCCGGCATCGCGCGCGGCGAGACCGTCACCGCGGCCGAGCTGAACGACGCCTACCAGAACATCGTGGCCACGGGCCTCTTCGAGACGGTCGAGATCGTGCCGCAGGGGTCGACCCTGACGATCCGCGTGGTCGAATTCCCGACGATCAACCGCATCACCTTCGAGGGCAACCGCCGCGTCGACAACGAGGAGCTGTCGGCCATCGTGCAGTCGCAGCCGCGGCGCGTCTTCTCGCCGGCGACGGCCGAGGCCGACGCCCAGCGGATCGCCGAATCCTACGCCCAGCGGGGCCGCCTGGCGGCGACCGTGACTCCCCGGATCATCCGCCGCAGCGAGAACCGCGTCGACCTGGTGTTCGAAGTGCTCGAGGGCGGCGCGACCGAGATCGAGCGCATCGCCTTCGTCGGCAACGACGCCTATTCCGACCGCCGCCTGCGCCGCGTGCTGCAGACCAAGCAGGCCGGCCTTTTGCGCTGGATCATCCAGTCCGACACGTTCATCGAGGACCGGATCGCCTTCGACCGCCAGCTGCTGCAGGATTTCTACGCCTCGCGCGGCTACGTCGATTTCCGCATCACCGGCGTCAACGCCGAGCTGGCGCAGGAGCGTGACAACTACTTCGTCACCTTCAACGTCGAGGAAGGCCAGCAATTCCGCGTCGGCGACATCACCGTCTCGTCGGACCTGGCCGAGGTCGATCCGCAGGTCTTCCAGGACGGGCTCAGCCTGCGCGAGGGCGCGGTCTATTCGCCCAACCGCATCGACAACCAGATCGCCCGGCTCGAGCGCGTCGCTGTGCGCGAAGGGCTCAACTTCGTGCGCGTCGAGCCGCGGATCACCCGCAACGACCGCGACCTGACGCTGGACGTAGAGTTCCTGCTGACCCGGGGCGAGCGGATCTTCGTCGAGCGCATCGACATCGAGGGCAACACCACCACGCTCGACCGCGTGATCCGGCGCCAGTTCGACACCGTCGAGGGCGACCCGTTCAACCCGCGTGCCATCCGACAGGCGGCCGAGCGGATCCGCGCGCTCGGCTTCTTCTCGACCGCCGAGGTGAACGCGCGCGAAGGCTCGACCCCGCAGCAGGTGGTCGTCGACGTCGACGTCGAGGAACAGCCCACCGGCTCGCTCAGCCTCGGCGGCTCCTATTCGACGACGGACGGGCTGGGCGCCTCGGTGTCCTTCTCCGAGCGCAACTTCCTGGGCCGCGGCCAGCGGCTGGGCTTCACCATCAACACCGCGTCGCGGTCGCAGAACTACGCGTTCAACTTCTCCGAGCCGGCCTTCCTGGGCCGCGACCTGACCTTCGGCATCGCGCTCAACTACCGCGAAACGGAAGGCCTGAACTCGGACTACGACACGACCCGCGGCCTGTTCCGGCCCTTCATCGAGTTTCCGCTGTCCGAGAGCAGCCGGCTGCAGCTGCGCTACGAGCTGAACTATTCCGACCTCACCGCCGAGGACGCACTGACCGACGTGGGCGAGGTCATCCAGGCCGAAGCCGCGCTGGACGAGCGCTACGACAGCTCGATCGGCTACACCTACAGCTTCGACAGCCGCCGCACCGGGCTCAACCCCGATGCCGGGTTCCTGGTCGAGTTCGGGCAGGATTTCGGCGGGGTCGGCGGCGACACCCAATTCGTGAAATCAAGCCTGCGCGCCACCGCCCAGCGGCTGGTCTGGGCCGAGGAGGTCACCCTGCGCGCCAGTTTCGAGGCCGGCGCGCTCAGCTACAACGAGGGCAACAGCCGCACGACCGACCGCTACCTGCTGGGGCCCAACACGATGCGCGGCTTCGAGTACGGCGGCATCGGCCCGCGCGACCTCAGCAACGACGCCGACGATCCGATCGGGGGCGAGTATTTCGCCGTGGCCCGCTTCGAGGCCGAGTTCCCGCTGGGCCTGCCCGAGGAATACGGCCTTAGCGCCGGCCTGTTCTACGACGTGGGCTCGGTCTGGGGCCTGTCGGACGAGACCGCGTCGACCCCCGGCGCCGACATCGTGGGCGAGGATTTCTTCGCCCGCCACGTAATCGGCTTCTCGGTCTTCTGGGACAGCGCGCTGGGTCCGCTCCGGCTCAACTTCTCCGAGGCGCTGGTCAAGGAGGACTTCGACGAGCCGCTGAACTTCAACCTGACGCTGTCGACCCAGTTCTGATCCCATGCTGCGCGCGCTGAGCCTGCTGGCCGTCCTGCTGTGGCCGGCCACGCTGCCCGCGCAGCAGGCGGGCGGCGACGCGGGCCTGGTGCGCAGCGACATCCTGGTGCTGGATTTCGAACGCTTGTTCGCCGACAGCGCCTATGGCCGGCGGATCGCGCGGGACATCGAGGCGGCCGGCGCCGAGATCGCGCAGCAGAACCGCCGGATCGAGGCCGAGCTGATCGAGGAAGAGCGCCGCCTGACCCGGCAGCGCGACGGCATGGCGCCCGAGGATTTCCGCGAACTGGCGCGCGCCTTCGACGAGAAGGTGCAGCGCCTGCGGTCCGAACAGGACGCCAAGGCCCGCGCCCTGGGCGCCCGCGGCGACGCGGCGCGGCGTGAATTCCTCGATGCGGCGCAACCGGTCTTGGGCACGCTGATGCGCGAGGCGGGCGCCACGATCGTCGTCGAGCGCCGGACCGTGTTCATGTCGGCCGACACGATCGAGGTGACGGACGAGGCCATCGCCCGCATCGACGCCGCGCTGGGCGAGGGCGACGGCCTGCCCGAGGCGCCGCCCGAGACGCCCACCGAGGGCGCGCAGCCGGGCGATGCCGCGCCGGTGACGCCCGGAGCCCCGGTGGTGCCCGCGCCCGCGCGCTGAGCCTGCGCCTTGCCCCCCGGGCCGCGCGTTGATACCCAAGCGGCAACCGACGAACCGGAGACCGCCCCATGTCCGAGACCCTGCGCAGCGCCGACATCCAGACGATCCAGCGGCTGCTGCCGCACCGCTACCCGTTCCTTCTGGTGGACAGGGTCGAACAGATCGACGGCTGGCAATCGGCGGTGGGGATCAAGAACGTCTCGATGAACGAGCCGCATTTCCAGGGGCACTTTCCCGGCCTGCCGATCATGCCGGGCGTGACGATCGTCGAGGCCATGGCGCAGACCTCGGCGGTCATGGTGGGCACCGCGCTCGACATGATCGACAAAAACATGCTGATCTACTTCATGGCGATCGACAACTGCAAGTTCCGCCGCAAGGTGATCCCCGGCGACCAGTTGCGGATGGAACTGCGCACCCTGCGCGGCAAGCCCGGTGGCAAGGTGTGGAAGTTCGGCGGCACCGCCACGGTCGACGGCCAGATGGCGGCCGAGGCCGAGTTCACCGCGATGATGGACGTGCCCGCGTGAGCGACGCCGCTACAATCCATCCCAGCGCCGTGGTCGAGGAGGGGGCGCACCTGGCGCCCGGCTGCGTGGTCGGCCCGTTTTGCCACGTCGGCCCCGAGGTTTCGCTGGCGGCGGGGGTGGAGCTGAAAAGCCACGTGGTGGTCACCGGCCGCACCGAGATCGGCGAGGACACGATCGTCTTTCCGTTCGCGGTGATCGGCGAGATCCCGCAGGACCTCAAGTTCAAGGGTGAATCCACCCGGCTGGTGATCGGCAAGCGCAACCGCATCCGCGAACACGTCACCATGAACACCGGCACCGAGGGCGGCGGCGGCGTGACCACCGTGGGCGACGAAGGCCTGTTCATGGCCGGCTGCCACGTGGCGCACGACGCGCGCATCGGCAACCGGGTGATCCTGGTCAACAACTCGGCCGTCGCCGGGCATTGTGTGCTCGAGGACGAGGTCATCGTCGGCGGCCTGTCCGGCGTGCACCAGTGGGTGCGGATCGGCCGGGGGGCCATCATTGGCGCGGTCACGATGGTGACGAACGACGTCATCCCGCACGGACTGGTGCAGGGGCCGCGGGGGCGGCTCGACGGGCTCAATCTGGTCGGCCTCAAGCGGCGCGGCGTGCCGCGGGTCGAAATCACCGCCCTGCGTGCCGCGTACCAGATGCTCAGCCAAGGCGAGGGCGCGTTCCAGGACCGCGCCCGCCGTCTCGGCGACGAAACCCAAAGCGACCATGTGCGCGAGATCGTGGCCTTCATCATGGGCGACAGCGACCGGTCGTTCCTGACCCCCGGCTGAGGCGATGCTGGCGCTGATCTGCGGGGCCGGCGCGCTGCCGGCCCAAGTGGCCCGGGCGCTGGATGCGCCGCCGATCGTCTGCGCGCTGCAGGGCTTCGCCCCCGATGGCCTGACCCCCGAGATCACCTTCCGGATCGAGACGCTGGGCAGCCTGATCGCCTGGCTCAAGGCGCGCGGTGTCACCGCGCTGTGCCTCTGCGGCCATATCCGCCGGCCCCAGATCGACATCACCACGCTCGACGCCGCGACCGCGCCGCTGGTGCCGCGGCTGAAGCAGGCGATGGAGCTGGGTGACGACGGCGCGCTGCGGGTCGTCCTGGCGCTCTTTGCCGAGGCCGGGTTCGAGATCCTCGCCGCGCACGAGGCCGCGCCGGATCTTCTGCCGCCGCCTGGCGTGCCCACCCGGGCGCAACCGCCCGAGGGGGTCCGCGACGCGGCGCAGGCGGGGGACGCCGAGATCGCGCGCCTCGCTGCCGCCGATGCCGGCCAGGCCTGTGTGATCCGCGACGGGCGCGTCGTCGCCTCGGAAGGGCCGGACGGCACCGACGCCATGCTCGCGGGTCTGACCAGGCCCGAGGCGGACGATCCGTTTTCATGGGCCGTCGACCGGGTCGACGACGTGCTGGGGCAGGCGGCGGACTGGCTGTCCAACGCGTCGCCCGCGCCGGCCTTCCTGTTCAAGGCGCCGAAGCCCGGCCAGGACCGGCGCGCCGACCTGCCCGTGATCGGGCCCGGCACCGCCGCCGCGCTGGCCCGTGCGGGCCTGTCGGGCGCGGTGATCGAGGCGGGCGGCGTCATGGTTCTGGACCGCGCGCGCACCATCGCCGATTTCGACGCGGCGGGCCTGTTCCTCTGGGTCCGCGAGAGGCCGGCCTGATGCAGGTCTTCGTCATCGCGGGCGAGGCGTCGGGCGACAAGCTGGGTGCGGCGCTGATGGGCGGGCTGCGCGGCATGGTCCCCGAGGTGACCTTCCGCGGCATCGGCGGTGCGCGCATGGCCGAGCAGGGGCTGCACAGCCTGTTCCCGATGGACGAGATCTCGGTCATGGGCGTGGTCGAGATCCTGCGCGAATACCGCAGCCTCAAGGCCCGCATCCGCGAAACCGCCGAGGCAGTGATCGCCGCGCGCCCGGACGTGCTGATCACCATCGACCTGCCCGAGTTCTGCCTGCGCGTGGCCAAGCTGGTCAAGGCGCGCGCGCCCGACATCCGCATCGTGCATTACGTCGCACCGACGGTCTGGGCGTGGCGGCCGGGACGTGCGGCGAAGATGGCGCCGCTGGTCGACCAGGTGCTCGCGCTGCTGCCGTTCGAGCCGCCCTACATGGAAGCCGCCGGAATCCCGTGCGACTTCGTCGGCCATCCGGTGGTCACCGACCCGCAGGCGACCGAGGCCGAGGCGGCGGCGTTTCGCGCCGCACACGGCATAGACGGCCCCATGGCGCTGCTGCTGCCCGGCTCGCGCCGGTCGGAACTGGCGCGGCTGGCGCCGGTTTTCGCCGAGGTCGCGGCGCGCCTGCACGCGGCGCGGCCCGACCTGCGGCTGGTGCTGCCGGCGGCTTCGTCGGTGGCGGAACAGGTGGCCGCGCTCGCCTCTGGCCTGCCTGGCAAGCCGGTGGTGATCGACCCGCGCGAGGATCCCGGCGGCGCACGGAAGCGCGCCGCGTTCCGCGCGGCAGACGTGGCGCTGGCGGCGTCGGGGACCGTCTCGCTCGAACTGGCGGCCGCCGACACGCCGATGGTCGTCGCCTACGACATGAGCTGGCTGTCGCGGCAGATCATCGGCCGGATGCTGCGGGTCGACACGGTGACGCTGGTCAACCTCGTCTCGGACACCCGCGCCATCCCGGAATTCATCGGCGCGAACTGCCGCCCCGCGCCGATCGCGGCCTCGGTCCTATCGGTGCTGAAGAACCCCGGCGCGCAGCGCGAGGCGATGGCGCTGGCGATGGATCGACTGGGCCGCGAGGGACCGCCCCCGGGCGACCGTGCGGCGCGCGCGGTGCTGGACCGGATGCCGACATGAAAAGACCCCGGCGCGGTGGCCGGGGTCCTGGATGCGCCTTTGGCGCGGATTACTGGCTCAGCGACGACGCGGCGTCGTAGGCATTGGTGAAGCCCGCGAGCGACATCTCGACCACGACTTCCTGGTCCGGTGCCAGCGCGGGCACGATCCTAACGCGCGCGGTGGCGCCGGCGCGGAAGCGGTCGATATCGGCCTGCGTGAAGCCGACGCGCGCGTAGCAGCCGATCGGGTTGCAGAACGAGAAATCGTAGCGCCGCGGCTCGCCCCCATCGACGCTGATCGTCAGCTTCTGGGTCAGCAGCGTCTCGAGCGGGACGACGAAGGTGCCGCCGGCCACCGCCTGGCCGCCATTCTCGAGCTTGAAGATGCTCGCTTCGGCCACGCTCGAGCCGCCGGCATCCTCGAGAAGCTGGTACATCTGGCAGATCTCTTCGCCGTCCTGCACCTCGATGCACTGCAGCGCCCAGTCGTCGAAGGTTTCCTTGACGTAGGTCTGCGGCTCGGACGGCGCATTGCCTTCGCCGAGATCGAGCGGACCGCCGATCGTCGAGCGGTTCGTCGGCGCCTGCGCGTCGGCGGCCGGTGCCTCGGTCGTCTCGGGCGCGGCTGTCGGCTGGTCCTGCGTCTCGGTGTCCTGCGCCAGCGCCGGCGCGCCGGCGAGCGCGGCCATGATCGACATGGTGATGAGCGGATGTTTCATGAACGCCCCCTGCGTTTCTTCGGGTGTGGCCTGCCGCCTACCATGCGCGCGCGGCGGTGTCAGGCCGATTTTGTCGCAGGCCGGCAAGCCGCCGCCGAGCAAGGGGCGCTGGATGCCCCCCGCCGATGCGGTCGGAATGTCCGCGTCGGCCGCCGAAAGTCACGGGCCGGAAACGCGAAAAGGGGCCGATGGCCCCTTTCCTGTTTTCTCCCTGTCGGACCGGCCGACTTTGTAATTGATGGGAACGCTACGAAAGTCGTAGGCATCGGTCAACAGGCTTTATGGGCGGGGCCGAGGCGCACGAACGATGCCCCGCAACCCCGGGCGAGGGCGGGACAAAGCCGGCTGGCTCTGGCGGGGAGCGCGGCGCCCCTTCCGGGAAAGGGGCCGCGCCGTTTCGGGCGCGGCCAGTCAGACAGGGAGGAAGTCGCCCAAGACAGGAGAGGACATGAAGCCTTGGACAGGTTCACCCTGCCAGAAAGAGGTTAACAAAGGGTGTGGGAACCCGCTTTTCCGGCAGGTCCTAAGACTATTTCGACGGTGCCCGGCCCGCACGCGGGCTTGACGCCGGGGAAGCGCGGTATCACGGTTTCCCCAGCATCCGCCCGCGGCCGCGATGCCGGGCCGAGGCGCCCGCCGCGCCGGGCCGGGCGGCGACGACCAGGGCCCGGTTGGGCCGGCGCAGAACAAGAAGGACGACGACGATGCAGATGAGCGACAGCCGCCGGATCGAAGCCCCACAGGACGTGGTCTGGGCCGCGATCCTCGACCCCGAGGTGCTCAAGCGCTGCGTGCCCGGCTGCACCGAGATGACCGGCAACGCCGAGGACGGCTTCGAGGCGACGGTCGTGCAGAAGGTCGGCCCGGTGAAGGCGACCTTCAAGGGCACCGTGAAGGCGCTGGACATGGACGCGCCCAACGCCGTGACCCTGTCGGGCGAGGGCAAGGGCGGTGCCGCGGGCTTCGCCAAGGGCGACGCCAAGGTGACGCTGGCGCCCGACGGCGACGGCACGACCCTGACCTACGAGGTAGAGGCGAAGGTCGGCGGCAAGCTCGCGCAGCTGGGCAGCCGGATCATCGACGGTTTCGCCAAGAAGATGGCCGACCAGTTCTTCCAGAACCTGCAGGACGCGGTCGAAGGCCCCGCCGACCCCGACGAGGCCCCCGAGGCCGACAGCCAGGAGGGTCAGAAGAAGGGCTGGTTCAAGCGGATGGTGTCGTCCTGACCCGCCGCGCCTGGGCAAAAACGAATTCGCCGCGGACACGCTCCGGCGGCAGCAAAGACGGACTTCCGGGAGGAGAGACATGAAAGACGTGACGATGACGGTGAACGGCAAGACCGTCAAGAAGCCGGTCAAGGGCAACACCCTGATGACCGAGTTCCTGCGCGAGACTCTGCGCCTGACCGGCACCCACGTGGGCTGCGACACGTCGCAATGCGGCGCCTGCGTGATCCACGTGAACGGCGAGGCGGTGAAGGCCTGCACCATGTTCGCGATGGAGGCCGAGGGCGCCGAAGTCACCACGATCGAGGCGATGGCCAACGCGGACGGTTCGCTCAACACGATCCAGCAGGCGTTCCAGGATCACCACGGGCTTCAGTGCGGCTTCTGCACGCCGGGCATGGTGATGTCGGCGGCGGCGCTGCTGAAGGACAACCCCAAGCCGACCGAGGCCGAGGTGCGCGACTACCTCGAGGGCAACATCTGCCGCTGCACCGGCTACCACAACATCGTGAAGGCGATCATGGCGGCCTCGGGGCAGGATGTTAGCCGCATCGCGGCCGAGTAAGCGGCGGTCGAAGGGTTCGGGCCGGGCACCGCCCGCCCACAGGGAGGAGACAGACAATGCCGAAGGATCACGGGATCGGTGCGAGTCACAAGCGGCGCGAGGACGTCCGCTTTCTGACCGGAACCGGGCAATACACCGACGACATCAACGTGGCCGGCCAGGCCTACGTGCATTTCCTGCGCTCGGACGTGGCGCACGGCCGCATCAACGGGATCGACACGGCCGAGGCCGAGAAGATGCCCGGCGTGGTGCGCATCTTCACCGGCAAGGACTTCGAGGGCGTGGGCGGTCTGCCCTGCGGCTGGCAGGTGACCGACAAGCACGGCCAGCCGATGAAGGAACCCGGCCACCCGGTGCTGGCGCAGGGCAAGGTGCGGCACGTGGGCGATCCGATCGCCGCCGTGGTCGCCGACAGCCTCGAAGAGGCGCGCGACGCCGCCGAGGCGATCGTGCTCGACATCGAGGAACTGCCCGCCGCCATCGACATGAAGGCCGCGCTGCAGCCCGGCGCGCCGAAGGTGCACGACGATCTGGACGACAACCTGTGCTACGACTGGGGTTTCGTCGAGGAAAACAAGGCCGCCGTGGACGAGGCCTTCACCAAGGCCGCGCACGTCACCACGCTGGAATTGCGCAACAACCGCCTCGTCGCCAACCCGATGGAGCCGCGCGTGGCGGTGGGCGACTACAACCGCGCGAACCAGGAATCGACGCTCTACACCACGTCGCAGAACCCGCACGTGATCCGGCTGCTGATGGGCGCCTTCGTCCTCGGCATCCCCGAGCACAAGCTGCGCGTCGTGGCGCCTGACGTGGGCGGCGGCTTCGGCACCAAGATCTTCCACTACGCCGAGGAAGCCTTCTGCACCTTCGCGGCGAAGGCCTGCAACCGCGCGGTCAAGTGGACGGCTTCGCGGTCCGAGGCGTTCATGTCCGACGCGCATGGCCGCGACCACGTGACAAAGATCGAGCTGGCGCTGGACGCTGACAACAACTTCACCGCGCTGCGGACCGAGACCTACGCCAACATGGGCGCGTATCTGTCGACCTTCGCGCCGTCGGTACCCACCTGGTTGCACGGCACGTTGATGGCGGGCAATTACAAGACGCCGCTGATCTACGTGAACGTGAAGGCGGTGTTCACCAACACCGTGCCCGTCGACGCCTATCGCGGCGCCGGCCGCCCCGAGGCGACGTTCCAGCTGGAACGCGTGATCGACAAGGCAGCGCGCGAACTGGGCGTCGACCCGGTCGCGCTGCGCCGGCAGAACTTCGTGACCGAGTTCCCGTACCAGACGCCCGTTGCGGTGGTCTACGACACGGGCGACTACACCGCCACGATGAACAAGCTCGAGGAGATCGCCGATCTTGCCGGGTTCGCCGCGCGCCGCAAGGACAGCGAGGCGAAGGGCAAGCTGCGCGGGCTGGGCGTCAACTGCTACATCGAGGCCTGCGGCATCGCGCCGTCGAACCTAGTGGGACAGCTGGGCGCGCGCGCGGGCCTGTACGAATCCGCCACCGTGCGCGTCAACGCCACCGGCACGATCAGCGTGATGACCGGCAGCCACAGCCACGGGCAGGGGCACGAGACGTCCTTCCCGCAGGTGGTGGCCGAGATGCTGGGCATCGACGAATCGATGATCGACATCGTGCACGGCGACACGGCGCGTACCCCGATGGGCATGGGCACCTACGGCTCGCGCAGCCTTGCCGTGGGCGGCTCGGCCATCGTGCGGGCGACCGAGAAGATCATCAACAAGGCCAAGAAGATCGCGTCGCACCTGCTCGAGGCCTCCGAGGCGGATATCGAGCTGAAGGACGGCGCCTTCACCGTCGCGGGCACCGACAAGTCGGTGGCCTGGGGCGACGTCACGCTCGCGGCCTACGTGCCGCACAACTACCCGCTGGAAGAGATGGAGCCGGGGCTGGAGGAGACGGCGTTCTACGACCCGTCGAACTTCACCTATCCCGCCGGCGCCTATGCCTGCGAGGTCGAACTCGACCCCGAGACCGGCAAGGTGACGATCGAGCGCTTCGCCGCGGCGGACGATTTCGGCAACGTCATCAACCCGATGATCGTCTCGGGCCAGGTGCACGGCGGCATCGCGCAGGGCATCGGACAGGCGCTGCTGGAAAACTGCGCCTATGACGAGAACGGCCAGCTGCTGTCGGCGTCCTACATGGATTACGCCATGCCGCGCGCCGACGACCTGCCGTTCTACAGCGTCGATCATTCGTGCCAGACGCCGTGCACGCACAACCCGCTGGGGGTGAAGGGCTGCGGCGAGGCGGGGGCCATCGGCTCGCCCCCGGCGGTGATCAACGCGGTGGTGGATGCACTGCAATCGGGCGGCCACAAGGTCGACCACATCGACATGCCGGCGACGCCGGGGCGCGTCTGGCAGGCGATGCACGGGTGAGACGATTGGCGGCGCCGGGGGCTCTGCCCCCGGACCACCGGGAAATTTGTGGACCAAAGAAGCCCCGAGCGGCGCGGTTCAACGGACGGAGAAAGACATGTACTCATTCGAGATGGAGCGGCCGACATCGGTTGCCGAGGCGGTCAAGGCGCTGGGCCAGGACGAGGCGCAGCCGCTGGGCGGCGGGCAGACGCTGATCCCGACGCTCAAGCAGCGGCTGGCGATGCCCAGCGTGCTGGTCAGCCTGTCGGCGATCGACGAGATCAAGGGCGTGTGCCTGACCGACGACGGCAAGCTGGCGATCGGCGGCGGCACCACCCACGGCGTGGTGGCGCGCGACGCGGCGCAGCACTACCCCGGCCTTTCGTCGTTGGCTGCGCGCATCGGCGACCCGGCGGTGCGCAACCGCGGCACGATCGGCGGCAGCCTGGCGAACAACGACCCCTCGGCCTGCTATCCGGCGGCGGCGCTGGCCTCGGGGGCGACGATCGTGACCGACAAGCGCGAGATCGCGGCAGACGACTACTTCCAGGGCATGTTCGCCACCGCGCTGGACGAGGGCGAGATCATCACCGAGGTGCGCTTTCCGATCCCCGAAAAGTCGGCCTACACGAAGTTCGAACAACCCGCGTCGCGCTTTGCCCTGGTCGGCGTGTTCGTCGCCAAGTACGCGGACAGTGTCCGCGTGGCCGTGACGGGCGCTTCGGAAGCCGGCGTGTTCCGCTGGACCGAAGCCGAGGAGGCGCTGTCGTCGGACTTTTCCGAGAAGGCCGTATCCGGCCTGACGGTGCCCGCCGACGGCATGATCGCCGACCTGCACGGAACGGCGGCCTACCGCGCGCACCTGGTGGGTGTGATGACCCGCCGCGCGGTCACGGCAGCCGCCTGACGCTTTTGCCTTGAGGCGATCGATCGGGGCGGCGGTGCCGTCGCCCCGGATGCCGGCGCGCGGGATCTCGGTCCGCGAAATCCAGCTGGATCAGGACGCGCCGTTGCGGTCGTCGGCACTCGCAGAGCGGCAGGCGCGCGCGAGGTCTTCGATCACTGCGCGGGGATCGCCGGCATCGGCTTCGGCGCCATTGATAGTCTCAGTCGCGTCCGCCGATGCCGCGCGGGCAGGCTGCGCGCGACACAAGGCCTCGGAAGCGCGGTCCAGCGCATCGGCAAGACCCGCGAAGCCTGCGGCCATGCGTGCGTCGACCAGGCGCGACACCCGGAACGTCAGGGCGTCGAACGCGTCCTCGACCAAGGTCTCCGAAAGGGCCGGGGCGCGCGCCGCTGCCTGGGCCTGTGCGGCGGCCTGGCGGGCGGAAAGGTCGGCTATCGCTTGCAGCACGGCGTCGTCGCCTTTCGCATCCGGCGCGGCGCGCTCGGCCACGTTTGCCAGCATCGCGTGCAGCGTGTCGAACCGGGTCTGCTGATCCGTGGCCAGCTGCGTCAGCGTGTTCGAGTCCTGCTCGTCCGACGTGGCGAGAGAGGCCAGCGTATCGAGCAGAGCGTCGTGCCGCGTGCCCATGTCCTCGGCCAGCGCGTCGATCGCGGACTCGCCGCCCGCCAGCGCGCCCAGCATGTCCTGCATCGCATCGAGGCGCGCGTCCATTTCGGCCGCGGCCCGGCGGCTCTCGGCCAGCGTCGTCAACTGGTCGTGCATGGCCTGCAGCCGCGTCTCGATCTGCGCGAGGCGGTCGTCCTCGTGGCCGTCGATGTCGGTGTCGAACAGCCGCTGGAACGTGAATTCGAGCTGCTCGAGCCGGTCCATCAGCAGGTCGAGCCGGTGCTCGACCACCGTGCCCTCGACCTCGGGCGGGCGGGCGGATGATCTGCTTCCCTTCGCCCGGAAACTGGCGAAGACCGGCGACTTGGCCACGGCGAGGGTTTGCGACATCCGATGGTTCCCCGGTTTCGACGTGGCCGAGCGTGCCGGAATTTCCTTAATGAACCGTTTCGGACGCCAGGCGATTCGCATTTGGCCTTCCGAGGCGTGGATAGTGACGCCCCCATGAGACGATTGTTCGCATTCGGAAACGCCACGGGCGTGCCGTCCCGCCACAGGCCGGCGCGCCGACCACGTCGGTGGCCAGGGGCGAAAGCCGGGCACGCAGATCGCGCCAGGGATGAAACTCGCCGGTCCAGCGGACGCAATCACGAGACGATCGCCGCCATTGACCACGGACCCGGTAAAGTCCGCTGGCACTTGCCGCGCCGATGCCACGCGGGAGGCGCCCGTTCGCCGCAGGGAACCCGTGCCGCGAAAGCGGATATCCCGCGATTTGCCAATAATTTGTTTTTCTTCACGAAGACTTGCGACAATATCCGCTCACGACCTGCTGGCCACGGGGGCGGCCGCATCGCTGAAATTGCATCTTGCGTGATGTGTCGGACGCCCCTGGGCAGAACCGCCCCGGTCCGTTGCCTGCCCTGCGGGGCAGCGACGAAAACGGGTGCATTCCGTCACACCACGAATCGGAATTCATGTGCCGAGGCGGGCCCGCCGCCTTGGACGAGTGTCACGATCGACCGCGTTTGAACACGAGAGGCCTGCCAGATGCCTGATCTTTTCCTGAGCTGGGGTGCGCTTGCGTCCTACAACTCGAACCTGCCCGACGGCTCCGTCACGTCGGTCGACACCGGGGGCGTGGCGGTCTCGGTGGGTTTCTCGGCGGATGATGCGAACGCGCAGGCCTTCACGTTCGAGACGCCGGGATACACCGCGCCGGGCGAGCCGTTCGACTCGGACTCGTACCTCAAGCTGCGCGACAGCACCAACGACGACGGCCAGCCCGACACCTCGACCACGACGATCAACTTTTCGGCCACGGACGCGCTCTATTCCGACGAGGTGCAGAACGTCTCGTTCCGGATCAACGACATCGACGCCCGCGCGACGGGGGGCGACCTGCACACCGGGGGCACCGGCTGGCAGGACATCGTGTCGATCCGCGCCTTCGACGCGGAGGGCAACCCGGTATCGGTCACGCTGACGCCCTTGGGCACGCTGGCGGCCTCGGGCGACACCGCGACGGGCAACTCGGTCACCGACTTCACGTCCGAGAACGGCTCGCTTCGGGTCGACATCGCCGGCCCCGTGTCGCGGATCGAGATCGACTACGACAACGGCGGCGACTCCGCGCAGACGATCATGGTCTCGGACGTGCATTTCTCGACGCTGCCGGTCGACGACACGCTGACCGCCGTGGACGATTCCGCCGAGACGGACGAGGACGTCGCGGTGGTGATCGACGTGCTCGACAACGACGTGGATTCCAATGGCCAGCCGCTGACGGTGACCTCGGCCACCGCGACCAACGGCACGGTGACGATCAACCCCGACAACACGCTGACCTTCACGCCCGACCCCGACTACAACGGCCCGGCGACGATCACCTACATAATCGAGGACACCGACGGAAACACCGACAGCGCCGACGTGGCGATCACGGTCAACCCGCTCAACGACCCGCCCGTGGCGATCGACGACAGCGCCACCACGGACGAGAACACGGCCGTGACCATCGACGTGCTGGCCAACGACAGCGATCCCGACGGCGATCCGCTTACGGTGACGGGCCTCGGCACGCTGGCGCCGGCCAACGGCTCGGTCGTGATCAACGGCGACGGCACGCTGACCTACACGCCGAACGCGGGCTTCTCGGGCACCGACAGCTTCGAATACGTGGTCGAGGATCCCGATGGCGCCAGCGCCGTGGCACTGGTCACCGTCACCATCGACGAGACCGGCGAGCCGCGGATCGACACCGATGTCTTCCCCGTCGCACCCGGCGACCAGCCGCGCGATCCGCTCGACGGGCTGGACCAGGACCCCGATCCCGACGACGACCGCGAGACGTTGACCGGCGACGGTTCGGCCGACGTGTTCGACGGCGGTGACGATTCCGACACGATCAGCGGCAACGGCGGCAACGACACGATCGAGGGCGGCATCGACGACGACGTTATCGACGGCGGCGGCGGCGACGACCTGATCACCGACATCCAGGGCGCCGACACGGTCTATGGCGGGCAGGGCGACGACACGATCATCGTCGGCACCGACACGTTCAGCGACTACGAGGGCGACGATCCGTCCTTCGGGCCGGGCACGCTGCTCAACGACCTCGGCTTCACCTCGGACCCGAACCCCGACGACGGCCGCGATTACGTCGAGGGCAACCTGGGCAACGACTCGATCATGACCGGCGACGATGCCGACACGATCGACGGCGGCGGCGGCAACGACACGATCGACGCAGGCATCGACGACGACAGCGTCATGGGCGGGCAGGGCGACGACGTCATCTATGGCGGCCACGGATCGGACACGCTGGATGGCGGGCAGGACGACGACTACATCGACGGCTCGAACATCCCCGCGCTGGAACTGACCGACGACGTCGACCCGGTGCCCGACAACGACCGCGACTACATCATGGGCGCGCTGGGCAACGACACGCTGATCGGCGGCGACGACGACGACACGCTGCTGGGCGGCTCGGGTGACGACAGCCTCGACGGCGGGATCGACGACGACAGCCTGCTGGGCGGTGAGGGCAATGACACGCTGCTGGGCGGGCAGGGCGGCGACACGCTGAACGGCGGCGCCGGCATGGACGCGATCGACGGCGGCGCCGACCGTGACGTGATCGTCGTGGACAGCCAGTCCGACGTCTACATCGACGACCTGACCTTCGAGACGGTCGACGGTGGCTCGACCGGCGACGACTTCGACCGGCTCGACCTCTCGGCCATCGGCGAGCGCGACGTCGACTGGCGGCTGGTGAACACCACCACCGACAGCGACGGCAACGGCCTCGACGGCACGGTCGAGTTCCTCGACGGCGACGGCAACGCGACCGGGCGGTTCGACTTCGTCAACATCGAGGAGGTGGTGCCCTGCTTCACCCCCGGCACGCTGATCGCCACCCCCGAAGGCGAGCG
Source organism: Citreimonas sp. (assembly GCF_042096055.1). Lineage (NCBI taxonomy): Bacteria > Pseudomonadati > Pseudomonadota > Alphaproteobacteria > Rhodobacterales > Roseobacteraceae > Citreimonas > Citreimonas sp. The sequence continues at coordinate 125,808 of NZ_JBELMH010000001.1, forward strand.
CCCGGTCGAGGATCTGCGGCCCGGCGACCGGGTGATCACCCGCGACAACGGCATCCAGCCGCTCGCGTGGGTCGGCCGCAAGGACCTGACCGGCGACGACCTGGCGTGCAACCCGCACATGAACCCGGTGCGGATCCGGCGCGGCGCGCTGGGCAAGGGCCTGCCCGAGCGTGACATGCTGGTCTCGCCCAACCACCGCGTGCTGGTCGCCAGCGACCGCGCCGCGCTCTACTTCGAAGAGCGCGAGGTCCTGGTCGCGGCCAAGCACCTGACCGGCATGCACGGCATCGACACGGTCGTGGCGGCCGAGGTGTCCTACATCCACGTCATGTTCGACCGGCACGAGGTCATCCTGTCGGACGGCGCCTGGACCGAAAGCTTCCAGCCGGGCGACTACTCGCTGCGCGGGATCGACGAGGAGCAGCGCGAGGAGATCCTGGCGCTCTTCCCGGAACTCGCCCGCGCCGAGGGGCTGGATCGCTACGGCGCGGCCCGCCGCTCGCTCAAGCGGCACGAAGCGCTGTTGCTGACCGCGTGATGTCGGCCCGGTCGGGTAGGTAGGAACATCAAGGGGCGGTCTTCGGGCCGCCCTTCGTTGTTTGCGGGCGGATCAGGCGCCGGGATTCGCGTGGCGCCAGGCGCGCCACGCCTCGGGCGTGTCGAGGTCGGTCAGCGCGCGCGCGCCCGTCAGCGGCACCCGGACCAGCCTGTGGCGGTTGGCCTGCACCACAGTGCGCCCGCCCGTGTCACCGGTGACCTCTCTCAGCGCCGGCAGGCAATCGGCCGGAAAGATCACCGGGTGCCCGGGGGTGCCGTCGCCACCGGTGGCCTGCACCAGAAGCGCCGAATCCGCCGCGTCGAAGCGGGCGAACAGCGTCGCGATGTCGGCGGCGTCGATGTCCGGCATGTCGGCGGGCAGGATCGCCAGCCCCCGCACCCCCGGCGGCAGGCAGGCGACACCGCGGCGCAGCGACGCGGCCATGCCCGTGGCGGCGTCGGGCACGGGCACCAGCCGCAGCGGCAGGCCATGCAGCGCCGCGACGCGGGGATGATCGAGCGCGGGCACGGTGACCAGCACGGCGGCGCCCGCTTCCAGCGCGCGTTGCGCCTGGCGCCGCAGCAGCGGCAGGCCGTCGACCATCTCCAGCAGCTTGTCGCGGCCCTCCATGCGGCGGCTTGCCCCGGCGGCGGGGATCAGGATGGCGTGCGGGTTCATGCGCGCAGCTTGCCCGTCCGCGCGGTGGTTGCAAACGCAAATGCCCGGACCTTTCGGCCCGGGCATGTCGCGCGATCGGTCGGTCTCGCGATCAGAAGGTGAAGGCCACCTGCAGGCCGACGCCCACGGCGTGGTTGTCCTCGAACTCGGCCACGGCCTGGTCGGCCACGCCAGCATCGGCGTCGCCCAGCCACGTGTAGTTCACTCCGCCCGACAGCGACATCGGGCCGTCGTTGTAGCGTGCGCCCAGCGAGAGGCCGAACAGGCCGTCGGTGGGCCCCAGCGGCGACACGGTCTCGTTGTCGTTGGTCGGCTCGTAGCTGATCGAGGCCGAACCGGCGAGCTTCTCGTTGAACTGGCGGCCGATACCCAGCGTGTAGCGGTGGCTGTCCTCCAGGTCGACGAGGTCCGATCCCAGCGCCTCGGGCACCAGATCGACGGCCGAGAACTCGGTCCAGCGGTAGCCCAGCGTCAGCAGCGTGCCCGGCGCGATGCCGGTCTGCGCCTCGAGGTTGAAGCTTTGCGGGGTCACGTATTCGACTTCGCCGTCCGTGGTCGTCCCGAAGACGGTCTCGGTCGTGTCGGCCTTGTGCTCGGTCTCGAAGCGATAGGTGCCGGCGATGCGCATCGCGATCGACGGGATCTCGTAGGCGGCGCCCAGCAGGTAGGTCGGGCGGTTCGTCTTCTCCATCTCGAAGTCGTAGCCGTCACCGGCGACGAACGCGCCGCGCGTCGGCGCGAACGAGGAAGCCAGGTTGGTGTATGCGGTAGAGCCGTAGGTGCCGATTATGGCGTCTCGGGCATCTGTGTCGCCAGCGATTGCCGCGCCAAGAACCGAACTGTCCAGTTCCGGCACGCCGGAGGGAAGCCCGGCGTTGAACTGGCTGGTGATCGCGCCGGTGGTGATCGCGTTGGCGTAGGCGTTGCCGTTCAGCGTGACCTCGGCGTCGACGCTTTGCACGCCGAGCCCGGCGAAGACGCTGAAGCGCTCGTTGATCGCGTAGCGGCCGACGAAGGTCAGCGCCTGGCTGTTGAGGTCGGCCATCGTGCCGCCCAGGTTCGACGTGGTCGGATCGTCGTCGTAGGACACGTCCGCGCCGTAGGGCTTGTCGAGGATGATGGCGTAGTTGAAGCCGCCCTTGACCGCGTTGGTATAGCTCAGGCCCGGCTGGACGTAGTTCTCGCCCACGTCGTAGTCGCCGCCACCGCCGCCGGTGTCCTCGCCGGTGATCGACGGCATCACGTAGCCGAAGCTCAGCCGCGCGGTGCCGGCCTCGTCGAAGATGGCAGAGACGCTCTGGCCCGAGCGGTCGAGCCCGCCGGCCTGCGCGCCGGTGGCCGCCAACGCCGCGAGCGCGGCCCCTGTCAGTGTCTTTTTCATGGTGTCCTCATCCCTCGTGCCCGCAACCCGCAAAGGCGGAGGCGCGCTCTCCTGTCCGATAGGAATGCGGGTTGGTGAATTTTTCGTCAATTTTTACGCGGCGTCAGGAAAAAGCGGCCGTTACGGAAACGTCACGTATTTGACACGCTCCGCGCCCGGGCCGAGCGGCGGCTTTCCACCACGATGTTGGCGTAGTTCGCACCGAAGATCACCAGCGCGCCGAGGCCGACGAACGGGTCCAGAACCTCGCCGTAGACGGCCATGCCGACGATGGCGATCACCGGCAGCCGCGCGAAGTCCAGCGGCATGACCACCGTCGCCGGCGCGAAGCGCAACGCCGTCGTCAGGCAGAAATGCGCGACCAGCCCCGCGCAGGCGATCAGCACGACCCAGGGCCAGCTCGCGGCCGCGGGCAGGGCGATGTCGCCGTCGAACCCGGCGCAGATCACGCCGAACGCGGCCTGCATCACCGTCAGCCAGAACAGGATCGAGGTGATCGTCTCGGTCCGCGTCAGGCGGCGGGTGAAAACGGCCGAGCCGGCGAAGCCCACCGCGGCCAGCGCGGCGGCGATCTGGCCGGCCTCGATCGTGGCGATCGACGGGCGCGTGACGATCAGGATGCCCACGAAGCCCGCCGCCGCCGCCAGCACGCGGTTGAGGGTCAGCCGTTCGCCCAGGATCACCACCGACAGCAGCATCACCCAAAGCGGCGAGGTGAACTCGAGCGCGAAGACCTGCGCCAGCGGGATCATGGCGATCGCGTAGAACCACAGGTTCTGCCCGGCGAAATGGCACAGGTTGCGCACCCCGTGCAGGCCCAGCTTGCGCGCGCGCACCTCGCGCAGCGTGCCCGCGGCACCGGCCACCCCGACCACCAGCACGATCCCGATGAGCGAGCGGTACATCATGATCTCGAACGTATCGAGATCCAGGCTCACCGCGCGGCCGGCCACGGCCATGGTCGTGAAGGACAGGATCGCGCCCAGCATCCAGGCGGCGGCGCGCAGGGTCTCGTTCATCGGGGGCCTTGGAGGTTTGGATGCGCCGCCTGCACACGCATGCGGGAAGGGCGCCGCGGACGGGCCGCGGCGCGGCCGCGTCAGCTTTCCTCGACCAGCTGGGCCTTGGCCTTGACCATCATCTCCTCGCGCTTGGCGCGGATCTCGGCGTCGGTCGCCTTGTCGCCCAGGTCGGCCGCGACCTTGCGGATCACGTCGTCATGGCCGGCTTCCTCGAAGTCGGCGCGGATGACCTCCTTGGCGTAGGCGTCGGCATCGTCGCCGGACTTGCCCAGCTTCTCGGCGGCCCACAGACCCAGCAGACGGTTGCACCGGGCCTCGGCGCGGAACTTCATTTCCTCGTCATGGGCGAACTTGTTCTCGAAGGCGCTTTCGCGGTCGTCGAAGGTGCTCATCTGTCTGGCTCCGGTCGAATGATCTGGTCCGGCCCCGGGTATGACGCGGCGCCGCGCGGGGCGCAAGAAAAAGCGCGTGGTGCGCGGCTTGCGGGAATGGGGTCCATGCAGTATGTCACAGCCACCGCGTGTCCCGTCCGGGCGACGCGGCTCTCTTTCATGGAAAGGGCCTTCATGGCACGCCGCAAGAAGATTTACGAAGGCAAGGCGAAGATCCTTTACGAAGGGCCCGAACCCGGCACCATCGTGCAGTACTTCAAGGACGACGCCACCGCCTTCAACGCGGAAAAGCGCCAGGTGATCGAAGGTAAGGGCGTGTTGAACAACCGCCTGTCGGAATTCTTCATGACCGGGCTCAACGCCATCGGCGTGCCCACGCACTTCATCAAGCGCCTCAACATGCGCGAGCAGCTGGTCCGCGCGGTCGAGATCATCCCGCTCGAGATCGTCGTGCGCAACGTCGCCGCCGGCTCGCTGGCCAAGCGGCTGGGCATGGAGGAGGGCGCCGACCTGCCGCGCCCGATCGTCGAGTACTACTACAAGGACGACAAGCTGGGCGACCCGATGGTCACCGAGGAACACATCGCCGCCTTCGGCTGGGCCAGCCAGGCGGACATGGACGACATCGTCGCCCTTGCGCTGCGCGTGAACGACTACCTGTCGGGCCTGATGTACGGCGTCGGCATCAAGCTGGTGGACTTCAAGATCGAGGTCGGCCGCGTCTACGACGGCGATTTTCAGCGCCTGATCGTCGCCGACGAGATCAGCCCCGACAGCTGCCGGCTGTGGGACATCGAGACCGGCAAGAAGCTGGACAAGGACGTGTTCCGCCGCGACCTGGGCAACCTCGCCGATGCCTATACCGAGGTCGCGCAGCGCTTGGGCGTGATGCCCAAGCAGGCCGCGCAGATGGGCAAGCCCCGCCTGATCAACTGAGACCGCGGCCCGGCCCCGCGCCGGGCCGTCCGGCCGCACACACCCCACCGGACACCAGGACTGACGAAGGAACCGCACGCATGAAGGCACGGGTCGAGATCATGCTCAAGACCGGGGTCCTCGACCCGCAGGGCGAGGCCGTGCGCCACGCGCTGGGCGCGCTGGGATTCGACGGCGTCGACGGCGTGCGGCAGGGCAAGGTGATCGAACTCGACGTCGCCGACGGCACGACCGAGGCGACCATCGCCGAGATGTGCGAGAAGCTGCTCGCCAACACGGTGATCGAAAGCTACCGGATCGAACTGGCCTGATCCGTCGCCGGGCGCCCACGGCCCCGGCTTTGTCCCCCGACGCAGACGCGCCGCGCCACGCAAGGATTTCAGCCCATGAAAGCCGCCATCCTCGTCTTCCCCGGGTCGAACTGCGACCGCGACCTCGCCACCGCCTTCCGCGCCGCCGGCTGCGACGTGGCGATGGTCTGGCACAAGGACACGTCGCTGCCCGCGGGCACCGACATCGTCGGCGTGCCGGGCGGGTTCTCCTTCGGCGACTACCTGCGCTGCGGCGCCATCGCGGCCAACGCGCCGGTAATCGGCGCGCTGCGCGACCACGCGGAACGCGGCGGCTACGTGCTGGGCGTGTGCAACGGCTTCCAGGTGCTGACAGAGACCGGCCTGCTGCCCGGTGCCCTGCTGCGCAACGCGCGGCTGAAATACATCTGCCGCACCGTCGGCCTGCGCGCCGAGGGCGAAAGCCTGTTCACCGACGCCTACGGACCGGGGACCGAGATCGCGCTGCCGATCGCGCATCACGACGGCAACTACTACGCCGACGCGGACACGCTCGACCGGATCGAGGGCGAGGGCCGCGTCGCCTTTCGCTACACCGAGACGCCCAACGGCTCGCAGCGCGACATCGCCGGCATCCTGTCGGAAAACCGCCGCGTGCTGGGGATGATGCCGCACCCCGAACGCGCCTGCCATCCGGCGCACGGCAACACCGACGGTGCGCGCCTTTTCGCCCATCTGTCGACGGCGCTGACGGCCGCTTGACTTGAGGCTGCGCGCCTGTGCGCGTATCCTGCCCGCCATGTCAGACAATTCCGAGCCACAGGGCCGTTTCCGACGCTCGAACCCGCTGTCCTGGCGGGTGCGCCTGGCGTTGGCGATCCTGCTCGGCGTGGCGATCGCCACGATCTGGGTCACGCACCTGCTGCTGACCGACCGGTTCACCGAGACGACGCGCAACCGGGCCGAACTGCGCCTCGCGCTCTATTCCGGCAACCTGGTGTCGGAACTGCGCCGCAACGCCATCGTGCCGCAGCTTCTGGCGCGCGACCCGGCGCTGATCGGCGCGCTGAACGGGGCCGACTACTCGCAAAGCTCGCAGCGGCTGATTTCCTACGTGGACGAGATCGGCGCCGCCTCGCTGATGCTGCTGGACGGCGAGGGGCGCACCGTCGCAGCGACCGACCGCAACCGGCTGGGCGAACGCCACGCGGATGCGGCGTATTTCACCGAGGCCATGCGCTCGGCCTCGACGGTGTTCACCTCGATCCCGCGCGAGGCGGGCGGCTACCAGTTCACCTATTCGCGCCGCGTCGAAAGCCAGGCCTCGCCCGTCGGCGTCATCGTGGTCGAGGTCGACCTCGCCAAGTTCGAGCGCGCCTGGGCCGGCATCTCGGACGCTGTGATGGTCACCGACAGCGACGACGTCATCATCCTCGCGACCGAACCGCGCTGGCGCGGGCTGAAGCCCGAGGTCGCGCTGGAACGCCAGCCGCCGACCGGCGCGATCGAGCGAGCGATCCAGGCCACCGCGGACTGGACCGCGCAGGACGCCGACGCCTACCTGCGCGGCGAGGCGGTGATGCGCATCAACGGCCGTATCCCGTTCCGCGGCTGGACGCTGACCACGTTCACCACCTATGCCAGCGTGCGCGAGCGGGTGAACGCCGTGCTGGCGCTGGAGATCATGGGCTTCGCGCTGCTGGCGGCCCTCGCGTTCTACGCGCTGTCGCGCCGCACCGCGCTGCGCATGGCCCTGTTCCAGCGCGAATCCGACGAGCTGCGCAAACTCAACGCGCGGCTCAGCCGCGAGATCGCCGAGCGCGAGCGCGTGCAGAAGAACCTTGCCGTGGCCGAGCAAAGCCTGGCACAAAGCTCGAAACTCGCCGCCCTGGGCGAGATGTCGGCCGCCGTCAGCCACGAGCTCAACCAGCCTCTGGCGGCGATGAAGACCTACCTCGCCGGCGCGCGGCTGCTGCTGAACCGCAACCGCCCGGACGAGGCGCTGTCGGCCTTCCACCGCATCGACGACCTGATCGAGCGCATGGGCGCCATCACCCGCCAGCTGAAATCCTACGCCCGCAAGGGCCAGCAGGACCTGACGCCCGTGGACATGGCCGATGCGCTGGCCAGCTCGCTGTCGATGATGGAGCCGCAGCTGAAGGCGCGGCGCGTGAAGATCTCGAAGATCCTGCCCGACGCGCCGGTGCGCGTGCTCGGCGACCGCATGCGGATCGAGCAGGTTCTCGTCAACCTGTTGCGCAACGCGCTCGACGCCACCAAGTCAGTGGCCGAGCCGCAGATCGAGATCCTGCTCGCGGCGGGCGAGACCGCGACCCTGTCGGTGCGCGACAACGGCCACGGGATCGAGGAGATGGAAGCCCTGTTCGAGCCCTTCTACACCACGAAGGCGCCGGGCGACGGGGTGGGGCTTGGCCTGGCGATCTCGTCGGGCATCGTGAACGAGCTTGGCGGGCGGCTGACGGCCCGCAACGGAGAGAACGGCGGGGCGGTGTTCGAGATGCAGCTGCCCGTGCTGACCCAGCAATCGCAAGCGGCGGAGTAGGCAATGGCCAATGCCATGAAGATCGCAATCGTGGACGACGAGAAGGACATGCGCCAGTCGATCAGCCAGTGGCTGGCGCTGTCGGGCTACGACACCGAAAGCTACGCCAGCGCCGAAGAGGCGCTGGGCGCGCTCGGCCCCGACTATCCCGGGATCGTGATTTCCGACATCAAGATGCCCGGCATGGACGGGATCCAGTTCCTCAAGAAGCTGATGGGCAACGATTCCACGCTGCCCGTCATCATGATCACCGGCCACGGCGACGTGCCCATGGCGGTCGAGGCGATGCGCGTCGGCGCCTTCGACTTCCTGGAAAAGCCGTTCAACCCCGACCGCATGTCCGAGCTGGCCAAGAAGGCCACCAACGCGCGGCGCCTGACGCTCGACACTCGCGCGCTGCGGCGCGAGCTGGGCGAGGGCGGGCAGATCATGCAGAAGCTGATCGGCAGCAGCCCCGTCATGCAGCGCCTGCGCGAGGATATCCTCGACCTCGGGCAGGCCGACGGCCACGTCCTGATCGAGGGTGAGACCGGCACCGGCAAGACGCTGGTCGCCCACGCCCTGCACGCGGTCGGCACCCGCGCCGGCAAGAAGTTCGTCCTGCTGTCGTGCGGCGCGCTGGACGAGGCCGCGCTGATGCGCCGCCTCTTCGGCCCCGCCCAGCCCGACGAGACCTGGCTGCCGGCGATCGAGGAGGCCCGCGGCGGCACGCTGGTGCTCGAGGATATCGAGGCGCTGTCGGACGCCGCCCAGGCGCGCCTGCTGTCGGCGATCAACGACCAGGGCAACCCGCCCGAGACCCGCATCGTCGCGATCTGCAACCTCCAGGACGAGGGGCGCACCTGCGAAAGCGCGCTGCGTGCCGACCTGTTCTACCGGCTCGCCGCGCTCAACATCACCGTGCCGCCGCTGCGGGCGCGCGGCGAGGACATCCTGACGCTGTTCACCCGCCTTTCCGAGCAGTTCGCCGAGGAATACGGCTGCGAGGCGCCCAAGGTCTCGGCGCAGGAGGCGGCACAGCTGCTGCAGGCGCCGTGGCCCGGCAACGTGCGCCAGCTGATCAACCTTGCCGAACGCGCGGTGCTGCAATCGCGGCGCGGGCAGGGCACCATCGCCTCGCTGCTGATGAGCGATCACGACAGCATGCAGCCGGTGATGACCACCGAGGGCAAGCCGCTCAAGGAATACGTCGAGGCGTTCGAGCGGATGCTGATCGACAACACGATGCGGCGCCACAAGGGCTCGGTCGCCGCGGTGATGGACGAATTGTGCCTGCCGCGCCGGACCCTGAACGAGAAGATGGCCAAGTACAGCCTGCAGCGCGCGGACTACCTCTAGCGTGCCGGGCGCGCGCCCGGCCGGGACGACGCGGGCGGGCGACTGGGCCACCCTTGCGGGCCGCTGCCTGATCGCGGCGCTCTTCGTGGCGGGGGCGGTGCAGAAGTTCGTCGATCCCGAACCGGCGCGCGCGCTGCTGGCCGGCTGGGCCTTGCCGGGCTGGGCGATCTGGCCCGCGGCGGTCTTCAACCTGTCGGCCGGACTCGCGCTGATCGCCGGCATCGCGGTGCGCCCGCTCGCGGCGATGCTGGCGGCCTATTGCGTCGTCACCAGCCTCTTCCACCTGGTGCCCGACGATCCGTGGCAGATGTCCATCTTCGTCAAGAACTGGGCCATCGCCGGCGGCTGTCTCGTGCTGGCCGCACACGGAGCGGGACGCCTGCGCGTGCGCATGGGCTTGCGCAGCGGCGGCGGGCGTGATCGCCTTCCCGGCACACAAGAATAGGGAATCGCGGCATGAGCGGACTTCTGGCGCTACTGGACGACGTGGCCGGCATCGCCAAGATAGCCGCCGCTTCGGTCGACGACATCACGGCGCACGCCGCCAAGGCGGGGTCCAAGGCCGCGGGCGTGGTGATCGACGACGCCGCCGTGACGCCGAAATACGTGACCGGGTTCGAGCCCGCGCGCGAGCTTCCGATCATCTGGCGCATCGCGCGCGGCAGTCTGATCAATAAGCTTGTGATCCTGCTGCCCATCGCGCTGCTGCTGTCGGCCTTCGCGCCTTGGGCGCTGCCGCCGCTGCTGGTGCTGGGGGGCTGCTACCTCTGTTACGAGGGGGCCGAGAAGGTCGCCCATGCCTTGGGCGCGGGCAAGGATCACGGCGGCCCCGACGGAAGCCACGCGGTCAAGGATCCCGGCAAGCTCGAGGAGCAGAAGGTCAAGGGCGCGATCAAGACCGACTTCATCCTGTCGGCCGAGATCATGACGATCTCGCTCGCCACGATCGAAAGCGACAGCATCCTGCTGCAGGCGGTGATCCTCGCCGTCGTGGGCGTGGGCATCACGGCCGTCGTCTACGGCGCGGTCGCGGTTATTGTGAAGATGGACGATATCGGGCTGTGGCTGGGCAAGAACGGCACGACCGGGGCAGGGCGCGCGCTGGGGCGTGGCATCGTCAAGGTGATGCCCGGCTTCCTCAAGCTGCTGGCATTCGTCGGCACGGTCGCGATGCTGTGGGTCGGCGGGTCGATCATCCTGCACTCGATCGGGCAGATGGGCTGGCACGGCCCCGAGGATCTGGTGCACGACATCGCCTATGGCGCGTCCGAGAACGGCGCCGTGCGCTGGAGCATCACCGCCGCGATCGACGGCGTCTTCGGCCTTGCGCTGGGGATGCTGCTGGTGCCGCTGGGGGCGAAGGTGATCGCGCCCGCATGGGGCGCGATCTTCGGTGCGGACAAGGCGGACAAGGCGGCCTGAGGGCCGCCCGCCCAACCCTTTAGCTGTCGCTGTCGGACGCGGTCAGGCGCACCAGCGCGCCGTCCTCGAAGTCGGTCAGCACCAGCAGGGCGCCGTCAGGCCCGACATCCACGTCGCGCACGCGGCCCAGGTCCCGGGCCAGGCTTTCCTCGGCCTGCACCGTGCCGTCCTGCAGGTCCAGCCGGACCAGCCCGCCGCGCACCAGCGCCGAGATGAAGATGTCGCCGGTCCAGTCCTCGAACATGTCGCCGTCATAGGCGATCATGTCGCCGGGCGCGATGACCGGGTCCCAGAAGTAGTCGGGCTGCTCCATGCCTTCCATGCTGGCCTCGCCGCTGCCGATGGCGCCGCCGCCGTACTGGACGCCGTAGGAGACGACCGGCCAGCCGTAGTTCAGGCCCGCCTCGGTCAGGTTCAGCTCGTCACCGCCCTGGGGGCCATGCTCGATCGTCCAGAGCTGCCCGTCGATATAGGCGGCACCCTGTACGTTGCGGTGGCCATAGGACCAGATCGTGTCGATCGCGCCCTCTTGCCCCACGAACGGGTTGTCCTCCGGCGTCTCGCCGTCGAGCGTCACGCGCACGACCTTGCCGAAGGTGGTGTCCAACTCCTGCGCCAGGTCGCGGTTCTCCATGGTGAAGCGCTCGCCCGTGGTGACGAAGGCGTGGCCCTCACCGTCGAACACGATGCGCGAACCGTAGTGCATTGGGTCGGTCACCGCCGGCTCCTGCACGAAGATGTCGGTGACATCTGACAGCGCTGTCATGTCCTCGTTCAGCACACCGTAGGCGGCAGCCGTGACCGAGCCACCCTCGACCGGCTTGGAATAGGTGAAGTAGACGCGGCGGCTGTCCGCGAAGTTCGGTCCCAGCTTCACGTCCAGCAGGCCGCCCTGCTCTTCGGCGAAGATCTCGGGCAGGCCCTCGATCGGCTCGGACACGGTGCCGTCGGCCATGATGTGGCGCAGACGGCCCGGACGCTCGGTCACGAGATAGCCCTGCTCGTCCGGCAGGACCGCCAGGCCCCAGGGATGCACCAGTCCGCCGGCGATCTCGGTCTGCTGCAGCTCGACGCCGCTATCTTCCAGCGGTGCGCGGAACTGCGCGTCGAACGCGGGCTCGAAGCTGGTGTTGCGCTCGCCGCGCTCGAATGTCTGCGCAGCCGCCGGGGCGGCGATCAGCGCGCTTGCGGTGATCATCAGGGTCGTGCGGATCATGGATATGTCTCCTCTTGCCACGTTGTCGACAGAACGGATGCGGGCGCGCCCCGTTCCGGCCGTTCAACGAAGCGTGACCCGCGCGTGCGGGCACGTAAGCCGCCGCCGCCCCGCGGCAACGCGAAAGGGCGCCGCCGTTGCCGGCCGCGCCCCATTGTTAGCGGTGTCATCTGTCAGGCGGGCCGCTTGCGCGGTCCCGCTCAGGTGCGCGGATCGGGCGCCCAGCGGCCCTCGATCAGGTCGCGCACCTTCTGCGCGGTGGCCTCGGCCGTGATGCCGAAATGCTCGAAGAGATCCCCAGCGGGCGCCGAGGCACCGAAGCCGTGCATGCCGACGAAGCCCGACTTCTCGCGCTTGCCGCGCTCGCCGAACAGCCAGCGGTCCCAGCCGAAGCGGGTCGCGGCCTCGATCGCGACGCGCACCGGCCCGCCGGGCAGAACGCGGCGGCGGTACTTCTCGTCCTGCTCCTCGAACAGCTCCCAGCTGGGCATCGACACGACCCGCGTGCCGATCCCCTCGGCCTGCAGGATGTCGCGCGCGGCCATGGCAACGGACACTTCCGACCCGGTCGCCATCAGGATCGCCTGCCGCTTGCCCTCGGCATCGGCGAGGACATAGGCGCCCTTCTCGGTCAGGTTCGCGGTCTTGTGCTCGGTCCGCACGGTGGGCAGGCCCTGCCGGGTCAGCGACAGCACCGACGGGCGGCTGGTCTGGCGCAGCGCGATCTCCCAGGCCTCGGCGGTCTCGACCGTGTCGGCGGGGCGGAAGACCAGCGTGTTGGGCGTGGCGCGCGAAATCGCCAGGTGCTCGACCGGCTGGTGCGTCGGGCCGTCCTCGCCCAGGCCGATGCTGTCATGGGTCATGACGAACACGGTGGGGATGCGCGACAGCGCCGCCAGCCGCATCGACGGGCGCGCGTAGTCGGTGAAGGCCATGAACGTGCCGCCATAGGGGCGCACGCCGCCATGCAGCGCCATGCCGTTCATCGCCGCGGCCATGCCGTGCTCGCGGATGCCGTAGAAGATGTGCCGGCCCTTGCGGTTGTCGGTGTCGAAGGTGCCCAGATCCTTGGTCAGCGTGTTGTTCGACCCGGTCAGGTCGGCCGAGCCGCCGATCGTCTCGGGCATGATCGGGTTGATCGCCGACAGCACGATCTCGGACGCCTTGCGCGTGGCGTGTTTCGGCGCCTCTTCGGACGCCTGCTTCTTCAGCGCCTTGATCGTGGCCGACAGCTTCTTGGGGGCCTCGCCGGCCATGATGCGGGCGAACTCGGCCTGGCGCGAGCCGCTTGCCTGCGACAGCCGGTCTTCCCAGGCTTCGCGCTCGGCGCTGCCGCGCGCGCCGACCTCGCGCCACCACGACAGGATCTCGGCCGGAACCTCGAACGGGTCGGAGGTCCAGCCCCAGGCCTGCTTGGCGGCCTTGTTCTGGTCGCCGTCGGTCAGCGCGCCGTGGCCCTTGGCGGTGTCCTGCGCCGCGTGGCCCAGCGCGATATGCGTCTTGCACGCGATCATCGACGGACGGCCGGTCTCGGCCTTCGCGGCGGCGATGGCCGCGTCGATCGCCTCGGGGTCGTGCCCGTCGATCGCCTGCACGTGCCAGCCGGCCGCCTCGAAGCGCTTGAGCTGGTCGGTCTTGTCCGCGATCGAGACCTTGCCGTCGATGGTGATGCCGTTGTCGTCCCAGAACACCACCAGCCGGCCCAGGCCCTGCCGCCCGGCCAGGCCGATCGCCTCGTGGCTCACACCCTCCATCAGGCAGCCGTCGCCGGCGATGACCCAAGTGTTGTGGTCCACCAGCTTGTTGCCGAAGCGCGCGCGCAGCGCCTCCTCGGCGATGGCGAAGCCGACCGAGTTCGCGATGCCCTGGCCCAGCGGACCGGTCGTGACCTCGATCGCCTTGGCCATGAAGTTCTCGGGGTGGCCGGCGGTGCGGGCTTGCAGCTGGCGGAACTTCTTGATCTCGTCCAGCGTGATCTCGTCGTCGCCGCACAGCGCCAGCAGCCCGTAAAGCAGCATCGAGCCATGGCCCGCCGACAGGATGAACCGGTCGCGGTCATGCCATTCGGGCGCCTTGGCGTCGAACTTCATGTGACGCGAGAACAGCACCGTCGCCACGTCGGCCATGCCGATGGGCATGCCGGAATGCCCGGAATTGGCATGGGCCACGGCGTCCAGCGCAAGCGCGCGCAAGGCGGTCGCGCGCATCCAGTGATCGGGGTGGGCTTGGCGAAGCTGGTCGATATCCACGGGCGGCGGTCCTTTGCAGACAGGGTTTGCGGCTGAATAGCACCACCGGCCCCAAGTGCAAGCGTGGCCCGGCGTCGCGCGGGGCCGCAGGCCCTTGTGTCACCTCAACCGCGCCGGCTAAGGCCTTGTCCCGCAACGGGCGCGCAACCGCCGGCCCTGCGGGATAAACTTGACCCCGAACGCCCCTGTGTGATTCTGTGCGCAGGGCGGCCGGACGGGGCGCTTCGACGAGGATCGTGATGAGCCGTATGGAAGACTTGCAGGGGCGTCTGGGCACCGCGCTGGAACGCATCGCCGGCGCCGCCGACGCGTGGGACCCCGCCGCGCTGCACGCCGCGACCGCGGCGCTCGCCGCCGCGCAGCAGGCCGAGGCCGAGCAGCCCGAGCCCGAACCGCAGGCCGACCCCGCCGAGCTGGCCGAACTGCGCGCCGCCCTCGAGGACGAGCGCACCGCCAACGCCCAGCTCGAGGAGCGCATGGCCACGCTGCGCGCGCGCCTCGCCCAGGCCGGGCCCAGCGACGCGACGCTGCGCGAACAGCTCGCCGCCCAGCGCGAGGGCATGGCCCAGATCGACGCCGAGCTGCAGCGCATGCGGCGCACAAACGACATGCTGTCGCGCACCTCCGAGGCGCTGCGCGAGGCCAACGCCGAGGGTCTTGGCGACCCCGAGGCGATCAACCAGGCGATGGCGGCCGAACTCGACGCGCTGCGCGCCGCGCGCGCCGCCGACGCGGCCGAGACGCGCGCCGTGATGGCGACGCTGGCGCCGCTTCTGGAAAGCGCGGGAGGGCAGGCCTGATGGCCCAGATCGAGGTCGAGATCACCATCGGCGGCCGCAGCTTCGAGGTCGCCTGCCAGGAAGGCGAGGAGCAGTACCTCTACGCCGCCGCCCGGATGCTGGACAACGAAGCCGGCGTGCTGATCGACCAGATCGGCCGCATCCCGGAAAGCCGCATGCTGCTGATGGCCGGCCTGATGCTCGCCGACCGTACGGTCGGCCTCGAGGAACGACTGCGCGAGGCCGAGGACCGCATCGGCACCCTCACGCAGGAACTGACCGAGCTGCGCGACGCGCCGCCGCCCGAACCCGAGCGGATCGAGGTCCCGGTGATCCCGCCCGACGTCACCGATGCGTTCGCCGAACTCACCGCCCGCGCCGAGGCGCTGGCCGATGCGCTCGAGGAAAAGGCCAAAGCCTCCGCCTGAGCGCGGTCCGGCACGCCAAGACTCCCCCAAAAACGAAAAAGGCCGGGTCGCCCCGGCCTTCCACCCGGTGCGCGCACGACGCCCCGGCTTCTTTGGTCCGCAAATATCCCGGGGGAGCGCCGCAGGCGCGGGGGCAGAGCCCCCACATTACCCCCGTGCCGCGATCAGCCGTTGGCTTCGCGGATCTTCTCGGCGGCGTCCTTGTCGTAGGCCACGCCGTTCTGCTCGAACAGCTGGTCCAGCTCGCCCGACAGCGTCATCTCGGTGATGATGTCGCAGCCGCCCACGAACTCGCCCTTCACGTAGAGCTGCGGGATCGTCGGCCAGTCCGAGTAGTCCTTGATCCCCTGGCGGATCGCGTCGTCGGACAGCACGTTCACGTCGGCATAGTCGACGCCCATGTAGTTCAGCACGCCCGCCACGCGGCTGGAGAAGCCGCATTGCGGCATCGTCTTGGTGCCCTTCATGAACAGCACGACGGGGTTGCTCTTGACGGTCTCGTCGATGCGGTTGCGGGCGTCGGAGGTCGCTTCGGTCATGTCTTTCGGTCCTTCGGAATGAACAGGCGGGCATATTCCTGCGGGTCGCGCGGCACCCGGTACTGGGCCGAGTGCCCCCCGCCGCCCCCGCCCGAGTGATAGGAGGCGTCGATCACGTGGTAGCCGGTCCCGGGGGCGCTGCCCCGGCGGCCATGTGGGTCGTGGCGCACGGCCTGCCGCGCGCGCAGGCCCGCCACCAGCACGATCAGCGCGCAGAGCAGGCCGATGATCGCGCCGGAGATGGTCAATCCGGCGCCCGTGTCGTCAGCGCCAGCGCGTGCAGCGCGCCGTCGGGGCCATCCATCCGGCCCTTCAGTGCGGCGTAGACCGCGCGCTGCTGCTGGACCCGGTTCTTGCCGCGAAAGGATTCGTCGATGACCATCGCGGACATGTGCACGCCATCGTCGCCCTCGACGACGATCTTGGCGTCCGGAAAGCTCTCGCGCAGCAGGTCCTCGATCTCATGGGCATGCATCGGCATCCGACGTCTCCGGTTGGCTACGAGTGAAAAGTAGGTTCGCGCGCCGGCTGGCGCAAGCATTGTCGGCTAGCGGCGCACCGCCAGCGCGTTGGTGGCGCCCACGACGCGGATCTGCGTCACGCCGGCCAGCTGCTGGTCGGACAGGTCCACAGCCGCGGTCAGCGTGCGGGCAAGCTCGGTGCCCACCGGGGCGGGTTGCAGCCGGGCGCGCAGCTCGAAGCTCAGCACGCCGGCCTCAGGCAGGTCCGCGACGGGCACCAGGCGCACCGCCCAGGGGCCCAGTCGCTCGGCCACGCCGGTGGCGCGCACGATGGCGCCGCCGGGGCGGCGTTCGACCGCCAGGTCCTCGATCCGCATCACCGGCTGGCCGGCATAGACCACCGGCTCGTCGCAGCGGAAGATCGAGGCGCGGCGGCGCGGGATCAGCGGGTTGGCGGCCTCGGTGGCGTCGGTCGCGACCGCGACGGGCTCGGCCCGGCCGAACCAGTTGAACGGGTTGACCCGGCTTTCGCGCAGGCCGGCGCAGCCGCCCAGCACCATCGCCGCAACCACCGCTCCCGCCACCGTTCTGACCATGCACAAGCCCTTTCGGCCCAACGCCCCTTTGACTGTCACTCGCCTAGCGCATATCCCCTCGCTTGAAAAGCGCCCAGGCGCCGCGCGCCGCGTCGCACAAGGAAAGGACCGGCCATGGCTCAGCAAGCCTTCGAGGACGTGGTCGAGGATTTCGAGTTCCTCGACGACTGGGAAGACCGCTACCGCATGGTGATCGAGATGGGCAAGGCGATGGACCCGCTGCCCGACGCGCTCAAGGTGCCCGCCACCAAGGTCGAGGGCTGCGCCAGCCAGGTCTGGCTGCACCCCCGGATCGAGGCCGGCACCTTCCACTTCGAGGGCGACAGCGACGCGCTGATCGTGCGCGGGCTGATCGCGGTGCTGCACCGGCTCTACGACGGCCTGCCGGTGGCCGAGGTCCCAGCGGTCGACGCCAAGGCCGAGATGGGCCGCCTCGGCCTGACCGAGGCGCTGTCGGCGCAGCGCTCGAACGGGCTGCGCGCGATGATCGAACGGATCCGCACCGAGGCCGCGAACGCGGCCTGAACACGGGCAGGGGCCGCGAACGCGGCCTGACCAAGGCGGGGGCCGCGAACGCGGCCTGAAGACGGGAAGGGGCCGCGCACGCGGCCTGACCAAGGCAGGGGTCGCGCACGCGGCCCGAACAAGGCCCGCGGCCACGGGCTGAACGCGCCCCACGCCCGCGGCCGGGCGCGGAAACCGTCGCGGTTTCCGGCCGCCGGGCCGCACCGGAGCGCGCGCCTTCAGCCGCCGCGCAGCCAGCGCAGGATCTCGCCGCGGTTGCCGTCCAGCTCGGGCGCCGGCGGGCGGGTCGTGGGATCGG